>WTIQ01000074.1 GCA_011525185.1 Paracoccaceae bacterium
ATTCTCTCCTCTTATTGCCCATTCGCCTGCGTTTGACCGTTATGGCGCGCTTTTGTCGTCACATTCTTGGTCCTCTTTCTGGATACAAAAAAAGAGCGAAAGACAATCTCTTTTATATCTATGGCGAGACAAAGTCTGCACAGGATATGGAAATGATAGCGAATGAGGTCTTGCAGCACGCAGGGCGTACAATCATCGAAAACTATGATACAAAAGAACTCCGTAAGCGGCTAGAGGCCGCGCCGATCACGGGAGAGGGACTTGAGCTGGTTGAAACGGCCAAGCGCGCGGGCACCCCTATTCTATTTGTGACTGCACATTTTGGAAATTTTGAGGCGCTCAGAGCAGCCCTCGTGGGACGTGGGTTTAAAATCGGTGGATTGTATCGCCCAATGTCAAACCCCTATTTTAATGCACATTATGCACAGAATATGCATGATCTCTCTGGTCCTGTTTTTGAGCAGGGCCGACGTGGGACCGCGGGTCTTTACCGACACATCAAAAACGGTGGTATGGGCGTGCTTTTGTTTGATATTTTCGACTGGAAGGGCGAAGTCCTAGAGTTTCTCGGCAAACCTGCTCCGACCGCGCTATCGGCGGCGGAAATAGCGCTAAAAACCAATGCAATGCTCGTCCCCTTTTTTGCGCGTCGACTTTCAAATGGATTGGACTTTGAGATTGACGTGCAAGCCCCTGTGCCTTACTCAAGTGCCGTTGAGATGATGACTGAGGTGACAGTGCGTCTTGAGGCAAAAATCAAAGAGACTCCCGAGCAATGGTTTTGGATCCATCGTCGATGGAAACCTGAACATTACTTCAATACGACAGATGTTAAAACGGGACCTTGATCAACCAGTTGCACGATAATGGCTGTTTTTAAACCTTCTGGTGCGGAGATATCATGCGTCCAGTTTGTAGTGCCAGACCACTTCCCAAGGTTTCTGATCCGTGTGACAACGTTTGAAAAAACCAAGCGTTGACCAGCGTTTTCCCCAGAGGTCACCTCAACAACGGCAGATGGGATGTAGTAGACCGCAAAGACATCTGCGGCCTTTGCTAAAGAGCCACTTTTCGACGCAAGGGTGACTTCCATACGCGATCCTCGCTCTTGTGAAGAGACGCGGACTAACGAATTAAGTGCGGTTTCACCTCGTATTGTCTCGTTTACGTCGTTGATTTTTGATCCCACAACATCGTGGAGACCGTTAATCAACATCTGGGGGGTGTATGCTTTTCGAGAAGATAGGCTCGCAATGTATTTTTTTTTGCCTTTTTACAAAGTCGTCATGGGCAAACGTGTCTTTCCACCCTAAGTAGTCCCAATAGTTGACATGGAAGGTCAGCGCTAAAACGTCATTGCGTTTGGCCAGCTCACCTAAATGCGAATTCGCAGATCTCGACATTGAGCATCCTTGTTAGGTAAAAAGTTCTACCAATACACGATGCGGCGTGTCGGCGTATACCGTCGTGCTGGACATAGCCGCACAGAGACTCAAAACCATCAAAACAAATCGTACAGCGACACTCTCCTCTCTTGCTACTCTGTATAACAAGGATTTTACAAAAATAGAATCAAGCCTTTAACAACGACAGTCACAAATGCGTGTAATTATAGTATACATTCGCATACAAAAAAACGTTTCTGGCTCTTGCGTTGCTCTTTGTCTTGCGCCAAATAGGGGCAAAATTCTCACATGGTCAATTTGAGGAGATCTTTGATGTCTATCGTTGTTGGACAGGATACAGCAAAAGCGCGTAAAACTCTGACAGTTAATGGCGAAACGCTCGCCTATTATTCCATCCCTGCCGCACAGGCCTCTGGTCTCGGTGATTTTTCGAACATACCAGCGTCTTTACGGGTTGTTTTGGAAAATATGCTTCGTTTTGAGGATGGGAAAACGGTCACGGTTGAAGATATCCGCGCCTTTGCCCAATGGGCTGAGCAGGGCGGTAAGAACCCGCGCGAGATCGCCTATCGACCAGCGCGTGTGTTGATGCAGGATTTCACAGGCGTTCCTGCCGTGGTCGATTTGGCTGCAATGCGCGATGGGATCGTGGCCCTTGGAGGCGATGCAGAGAAAATTAACCCACTCAACCCTGTTGATCTCGTGATAGATCACTCTGTGATGATTGACGAATTTGGAAACCCTCGTGCGTTCCAGATGAATGTTGATCGTGAATATGAGCGCAATCTTGAGCGGTATACCTTCCTAAAGTGGGGTCAAAACGCCTTTAACAATTTTCGTGTGGTGCCTCCTGGCACTGGTATTTGTCATCAGGTCAATCTCGAATATTTAGCGCAAACGGTGTGGAGTGATGCTGACCAAAACGGTGAGCAAGTCGCTTATCCTGATACTCTGGTTGGGACCGATAGCCATACCACGATGGTCAATGGCATGGCTGTTTTGGGATGGGGTGTCGGTGGCATTGAAGCAGAGGCCGCGATGTTGGGCCAACCTATTTCCATGTTGATCCCTGAGGTTGTTGGCTTTGAGCTTACTGGAGCGATGGTGGAAGGCACAACGGGAACAGATCTCGTTTTGAAAGTTGTGCAGATGCTGCGCGAAAAAGGCGTGGTTGGCAAATTCGTTGAATTTTATGGCGCTGGTCTAGACAATTTGCCACTCGCAGATAGAGCCACAATTGCCAATATGGCGCCCGAATACGGGGCAACCTGTGGCTTCTTCCCGATCGACAATGAGACGTTGCGCTATTTGCGCAATACAGGACGCGATGAGCAGCGGGTTGCTTTGGTAGAAGCTTATGCAAAAGAAAATGGCTTTTGGAGGGGGGCAGACTACGCTCCCGTTTTCACAGATACATTGCGTCTGGATATGAGCACGATCGTGCCAGCGATTTCTGGACCAAAAAGACCGCAAGATTTCGTGGCCCTCGATCAGGCTCAGTCTGCTTTTCACACTGAAATGGCGGAAACCTTCAAGCGTCCTATGGGCAAGGATGTTGCGATCAAGGGCGAAGACTATGCGTTGAATTCTGGCAAAGTGGTTATCGCCTCTATTACCTCCTGTACGAATACCTCCAATCCCTATGTCATGATTGGAGCAGGATTGGTTGCGCGAAAAGCGGCCGCGCTTGGGCTAAATCGTAAGCCTTGGGTGAAAACCTCGCTCGCGCCTGGTTCGCAAGTAGTCAGTGCCTATCTCGAAGCCGCTGGGTTGCAGGACGATCTAGACCAGCTTGGGTTTCATCTGGTTGGCTATGGATGCACGACCTGTATCGGTAACTCTGGTCCGATCCAGCCCGAACTCAGCGAAGCCATCGCCGAGGGAGATTTGGTAGCGACCTCCGTATTGTCAGGAAATAGAAATTTTGAGGGACGGATTTCGCCAGATGTGCGCGCGAACTACCTTGCCTCTCCTCCTCTGGTCGTTGCCTACGCCATTGCAGGCACGATGGATATCGACTTAACCAAGGATGCGTTGGGGCAGGACCGTGAGGGAAATGATGTCTTCCTTAAGGATATTTGGCCTTCCGCGCAGGAAGTGGCAGAGCTGGTGGAAGAAACGGTGACGCGTCAGGCCTTTTTGGAAAAATATGCAGATGTGTTTAAGGGGGATGACAAGTGGCAAGAGGTCCAAACGACCGATGACCTGACCTATGACTGGCCAGCGCAATCCACCTATGTGCAAAACCCGCCGTATTTTCAGGGTATGAGCAAAGAGCCAGGAGAAATAACAAACATTGAAAACGCGCGCACCCTCGCGATTTTGGGGGATATGATTACGACGGATCATATTTCGCCCGCAGGCTCATTCAAAGATACGACACCAGCAGGCGTCTATTTGCTCGACCGTCAGGTCCCCGTGCGCGAATTTAACAGCTATGGGTCACGTCGTGGCAACCATGAAATTATGATGCGTGGCACCTTTGCCAATATCCGGATCAAAAACGAGATGCTTGACGGGGTTGAGGGCGGATATACGAAGGGACCAGACGGAGCTCAGACGTCGATTTATGACGCTGCAATGGCCTACAAAGCGCAAGGAACCCCTCTTGTGGTCTTTGGAGGCGAGCAATATGGCGCGGGCTCAAGTCGGGATTGGGCGGCAAAGGGAACCGCTCTGCTGGGTGTGAAAGCTGTGATTGCTGAGAGTTTTGAACGTATTCACCGCTCTAATCTGGTCGGTATGGGTGTCATTCCGTTCGAATTTACACAGGGCGATAGTCGCAAATCCTTGGGTCTTACGGGGGACGAGAAAGTAAGCATTCGTGGCTTAGACACCATCAAACCGCTCGAAACTGTGCCTTGTGAGATCGAAATGCAAGACGGCACGCGCAAAGAAATCATGCTAAAATGTCGGATCGATACGGCGATAGAAGTCGAATATATTGAGCATGGTGGTGTTTTGCATTACGTCCTGCGCAATCTCGCGCAAGCGTCGTGATGGAGTGATATTTTTAAATTGCGTGCCTCTCATGTTTGAGGCACGCACTATTTGATTTTAAAGAGATGACGTCACAGCAAGGAACGATACAGCTTGTGGGTCAATCAGGCTTGAGCTTCTGGAAGCTTCTATGAATTGGGTTGAGCACATTGATGGGTATTGTGAGCGGACAGGGCCAGAATTTTGGTCTGAACCCATCAATTTCGTGACCAATGCGGCTTTTGTTATCATGGCAATATTTATGTGGTATCGGTGTCGCGATGATCAATCGGCGCGTTTCTTGTGTTTTGTATTGGCATTGATAGGAATAGGCTCTGCGTTGTTTCACAGCTATGCCGTGGTATGGGCTGCGGTTGCTGATGTTGTGCCTATTCTGATGTTTGTTTTGATCTATATTTATTTTGCAAACCGAGACTTTTGGAACCTCTCGCGCGCTTGGGCGTTTGTTGGGGTGCTTTTGTTTTTCCCGTTTGTTGCGTTGACATTACCCCTGTTCCAATCGATCCCAATTTTGAACCTAAGCGCAGAGTATTTGCCCATCGCGTTGCTCATCACGCTTTATGCCGTGGCGTTTAGAAAACACGATAAATCGCTCTCGCGCGGACTGAGTTTAGGTGCAGTTATTCTGTTTATTTCAATTATGTTTCGTAGTGTTGATGTGCCGCTGTGCGAACGCATTCCTTTTGGGACACATTTTATATGGCATATTTTAAACAGTCTTATGCTGGCTTGGATGATAGAAGTCCTTCGCCGCTATCGAATAAAGACGCAGTTGCAAAACAGTTTGTGATGGTTTGCTGGTGAAAGCGGCAAATTCACTAAAACCACTGGCCTGGTTCAATAAAACCTAAATCAAGCAATTGTTGCGAATGCCACCTGAAGCGCTCTGAATTTTCCCAGTGAAAATTCTCGATATCTCTTTTTGAAGCGGGATTAATTCCGAACGCTTTGACAGTACGAAACGACATGATGACTGCGGTGAGATTATTATGCCAGGGGCAAGAATAGGTATTGTATTCGTCTTCATTGAAGGTGAAATCAGAGTTTAGGCTAAGGTTCTCGGTACAATTAAAAAGTGCCATCCGATCGGTACGACGTTTGTTATAAGGAACATAATCTTCGAAGCGTCTTTAGAGCCCTCCGAAAATATCAAGCTGTCGCTCTTTAGGATGGGCATTGGTTTCGTCTTTGCGCGCTAAGGCGTAGTATCCTTTGGAATCAAAATATGCTTCGGTTAATGAAATGCCTTGGGAAAATCTTGATAGATCTTGAGCGTATAGGTCAATGACATAACACATCATAACATTTCGTCGCTCTTCAGCATTAAACGTCACGAGCTCTTTCACTGAGCGTGTTTCGCAAAACGGATAGAATAAGTATTCAGCATTGAAACAATAATACACCCATTGTCCGACTGCGAGGTCATTAACTTTTGTCACTATCTCAAATGGAAGGACTTCTTCATAGAGGTTCGTCTTCACCGTGACGCAAGCTTTAAGCAGGTCGTCAGGAACGACGCTAAAATCCATGCCAAAGGCAATGACTTTCGTAAATCCAACCTTTATATGATGCTGCAATGTAGAGACAATTTCTGCTTGGTCTTCCGCGAAAATGAGGGCGATTGGTCCTTTTTCTAAGTGGGCCTTTCCAGAGGAATAAAAATTTTCAAGTGTCTCAAAGTTCATGATGCATGTTTCCAACACTCAGGCAGAAACGTCAATCTAGCAGTCATTGCAATTTGTTTTTTTCTCTCTATACCCGCGCCATGAGAGAACCGCATTGGAATTTATGCCATGTCTAAGGCCAAAAAACTATTCGTTAAAACATATGGCTGTCAGATGAATGTCTATGACAGCGAACGTATGGTCGAAACGATGAGTGAGCAGGGCTATGAGGTCACAGATGCTGCAGATAATGCGGATATGATTCTTTTAAATACCTGTCATATTCGAGAAAAAGCTGCTGAAAAGGTTTATTCTGAACTTGGGCGGTTCAAGCAGCTTAAAGATGAGAAGCCAAATTTAAAAGTTGCAGTCGCTGGTTGTGTTGCACAGGCCGAAGGGCAAGAAATAATGCGTCGACAGCCGCTCGTGGATATGGTGGTTGGGCCGCAAAGTTATCATCGTCTTGCGGAGCTTGAACAACAGGCCGCTCAACATGGTCGCGCTCTAGACATAGACTTTCCAGTGGAAGATAAATTTACTCATTTGACCAAACGGGTAAAGTTGAAACGAGGGCCGTCGGCGTTTCTAACGGTGCAAGAAGGCTGTGACAAATTTTGTGCGTTTTGTGTCGTGCCCTACACGCGCGGCGCCGAAGTCTCACGCAGCGTGCAACAGATTATGGACGAAGCGAGTTCTTTGATTGATCAAGGCGTTTGTGAAATTACGTTGTTAGGCCAAAACGTAAACGGCTATCATGGTGTGGATGAAAAGGGAAAGGCAGCGTCGCTCGCGGAATTGATATGGCGCTTGAATGACCTTAAAGGATTGGAGCGCATTCGCTTCACCACCAGCCACCCAAACGATATGACCCCAGATTTAATTGATGCTCATGGGTCGTGCCAAAAACTTATGCCCTATTTGCACCTACCTGTTCAGTCTGGATCGAACAGAATTTTAAAGCGTATGAACAGATCGCATACCGCTGAACAATATATAGAGGTAATTGAAAAGTTGCGCGCAGCGCGTCCTGATCTTTTGCTATCGGGCGATTTTATAGTTGGTTTTCCCGAGGAATCAGATGCAGATTTCCAAGCGACCTTGGACTTGATTACAGAGGTGAACTATGGCCAAGCGTATTCATTTAAATATTCGACGCGCCCTGGTACACCAGCGGCCGAACGCGATCAGGTCGAGGAGCACATAAAGACAGAACGTTTGCACGTTTTGCAAGCTTTGCTCAGCGAGCAGCAGAAGCGATTGCAGGCGTCAATGGTCTCTAAAACGGTTCAAGTGTTGTTTGAAAAGTCAGGGCGCTTTGATGGTCAACTAGTCGGCAAGTCTCAATACCTGCATGCGGTTCATGTGGAGGCTGACACCTCTCTTATTGGTTCTGTCTGTGACGTGAGAATCACTCAAAGCAATTCGCACTCTTTGAACGGAGAGTTGCTGAAGTAGGCGTCAAGCGTCTTACATTGGCGCATATATTGTCGTCAAAATTGTAACAATATGCCCCAGATTTGGAAACGTTAAACCGACTTTTGAGCCATTGTGTCAGCAATGTGGCCACATTAGGGAATTATACTAAAGTTAGCATATTTATGTTGTTTCGTTCAAAAATTTATACCATCTCTTAGGTGGTGGAAACAAAGGGCGGTGTAATGATACATGTTTTGTGGTCTTTAAAGTACGTGCTGACGCTGATCGGATTTGCGATTTTTGCTATGGCAACGTTTTTGTTTGTAGAGCGTGGCTATGCACAAACGGTTTATGTACCAGGGATTTGGGTGGACCCAGATGGATGTGAACATTGGGTTATGGATGATGGGGCCGAAGGGTACATGACGCCCAACATCAGACCTGATGGACGGCCTGTCTGCAGAGGTGATACATCATGCGGCATAGTGGGCAGCGACTTCTTCTTTGCGACAAACAGCGCAAGGCTTAGCACTGAAGCACGACGCAGTTTGGAGGCATTTTTTCAACGGTCTCAAAATAGAGGGTTTCGGATCGAAGGGCATACTGACAGCCGAGCGTCAGACTCTTACAATTTGAGACTGTCACAGGCGCGTGCAGAGGCCGTTGCTAACGTGGCACGTCAAACGGGCGCAAGCGTGCTTGAAGTGATCGGGCGTGGTGAGAGCAGTCCAAGAAGCTCGAACGATACTGCACAGGGACGAGCGGAAAATCGTCGTGTTGAAATTTTTTGCGTGGAGTAGGTGCAGATGAATACGTCAATAAAAGTAGTACTTGCGGTTTGCGCGTCCGTCTCACTGGGCGCATGTGGCGGTGGCATGGGTTTTTCTGATAAAGCAGACAAAACTGTAGACAGGGGATTTGACTCTAAGCCGCTAACTGATCTCAGCGCTGGCATATGGGTCGATCCTAACGGGTGTCAGCATTGGATTATCGATGACGGTGTAGAGGGCTATTTGTCCCAGCGCTTGAAGCGTGATGGTAAGCCAAATTGTTCAGAGCAATATGAGAAGACAACCGTAACTGGCCCCTATAATGAAAGCGGCTTTGGCGATCTTATTTGATTTTTTTCCCAGAGCGTAGAGATAGGCTCTGGGATGCCCCTCACTCTTAAAGGTCTTGCATTCCTGCGCTCAAACCGTCAGGGATAATATATCGAGCAAGATAACCGAGTGATAAATGAGTAAATGACCAATACCGAAAGTGAGAGCTCGCTTTTTCAAGAGCTCGTAGATTTTTCAGATAATCGGCTTTTGATAGATGTGTGCGGTGAATTTGATGCAAATTTAGCCGCGATTGAGAGCAGCTTTGATATTCAAATCGTGAGGCGTGGCAACCAGCTTGCTCTCATTGGTGATGAAGATAATGTGCAGAGAGCTGCAACACTTTTGAAAGAACTATATACGCGTGCAGAAGACGGCAAATCCCTTGAACAGGTAGATTTTATGCGAATCCTGAGCGTGTTTGACAGCGTCGAGGCCAATCAAGACGCCAAAGAGAACCAGCTGGAAATGTTCTCAAAGGGCGGCATCGAAATAAAAACGCGAAAAAAAACGATAGAGCCGCGCACACCCGCACAAAAGCATTATGTCAAAGCCTTGATGGAGCATGACTTGTCGTTTGGCATCGGCCCCGCTGGAACGGGCAAGACCTACCTTGCGGTCGCAGTTGCGGTGTCTAAATTCATTTCTGGTGAAGTGGATCGGATCATTTTTAGCCGGCCTGCTGTGGAGGCGGGCGAAAAGCTTGGCTATTTACCTGGCGATATGAAGGAAAAAGTCGACCCCTACATGCAGCCGCTTTATGACGCGCTCAATGATTTTTTACCGGCTCGTCAATTGGCAAAATATATTGAAGAAAAGAAAATAGAAATTGCTCCGCTTGCCTTTATGCGAGGCAGAACATTAGCACATGCTTTTGTGGTTTTGGATGAGGCGCAAAACGCCACCAACATGCAGATGAAGATGTTTTTGACGCGATTGGGTGAGGGGTCTAAAATGGTGATCACTGGGGACTTATCTCAGATTGATCTGCCCAAAGGTGTGGTGTCTGGACTTTATGAGGCTGAGCGTCTCCTCTCAGATGTTGATGACATTAGCTTTTCTTACTTTTCCGCCTCTGATGTGGTGCGACATCCAATGGTCGCGAAAATTATCAAAGCCTATGAAAAAGGGCAGTCAAGAGGGATATCAACGTGATCAGAAATGGGGTCGCGCTAGGTGACGTTTGATGTTCGCATAGAGGATGCACGCTGGAATGAGACGGGGCTGGAAACAATTTGTGAAAAGGTCTTTCAAAACGTCCTGACGTATTTTGACATGGACTCAGTAAACTACGAGGCTGATCTGCTCGCGTGCGATGATGCAGAGATTTTAGCGCTCAACCAGCAATTTCGCAATAAGTCGACAGCGACGAATGTTTTGAGCTGGCCATCGCGGGATAGGCGCTCTCCCGTTGAAGGAGTGCCGCCTAACACTTTGGACGCTGAGCAAGACTCATTTTTAGGCGATATCGCGATATCTTACGAGACATGTCTGCGTGAAGCGCAAGAAACGCAGAAAGATTTTGAGCATCATTTTACGCATTTATTGGTTCATGGATTGTTGCATTTGTTAGGTTTTGATCATGAATATGAACGCGATGCGAGAATTATGGAAAAAATCGAAACAGAAATACTTGGCAAAATGGGTATTGATGCCCCATATTAGAGGGAGTGCATGTGCATGATAATGGACGAGGTAAATGGACGAGACTGACGGGTCTTCGATTGCAGCGCATAGCGCGCAGTCAAAGAATAGAGAGGGCGATAATCCCGACTACGGATTGCTAGCTCGGATAAAATCGAGTTTATGGGGACGCCCCCCCGAAAATTTTGAGGTTGTTGGAGATGAGCAGCTGCCCGAAAACTCTCACAGTTTGGTGAACCTAAGCAGGCTGCGGGTCGAAGATGTTGCCGTGCCAACAGCTGAGATTGTTTCGGTGCCTGATACGGTATCACGAGAAGACTTGGTTGAGGTCTTTCGAGAGAGCGGTAAAACGCGCATCCCAGTATATTCTGGCACCTTAGACACTCCAATTGGGATGGCGCATTTGAAAGATTTTGCGCTTAAGTACGGTTTTAATGAATATTGCGGAGAATTTGAACTTCTTCCGATTCTACGCCCTTTGCTCTTTGTTCCGCAGTCTATGACCATCGGAACCTTGTTGACAAAGATGCAAACAGAACGCCGTCATATGGCACTGGTTGTAGATGAATACGGTGGCGTTGACGGGCTTGTCACCATCGAAGATCTGATCGAGCAAGTGGTCGGTGAGATTGAAGATGAGCATGATCTTGAAGATGATGCCTATTGGATTGATCAAGGCAACGGGCGCTATCTGGTCAAAGCGCGGACACCTCTAAAGGAATTTTGCACTGAGTCGAATTTTGATTTAACCGCCGTTGAAGAAATTGACGGCGAAGAAATTGAGACACTTGGCGGCTTGATCTTTATGCTTGCTGGGCGGGTTCCTGTGCGCGGCGAAGTTATCGAGCACCCTGCAGGAGC
>WTIQ01000020.1 GCA_011525185.1 Paracoccaceae bacterium
GGGGTGGAACGGCACTATCGCTTTTGGGTTTACTGGGGCTTTTGTGGTGCATTCGCTCTGTTGCTAAAGCCAAAAAGCACGCACAGAGCGATGAGGAGTTACGGGCCACGCTTGCCAAAATGCTTCCAGCCAATCTCGCGGCTCTCTTGCTCTCGGTGCTTGGCCTCATGCTGGTCGTGGTAGGCGTATTTCTTGCGCCTTGAATAGTTGCGAAAGCACCTCACTCATGCGGGATGCAATGATGTTGACCCAAAGCAGGGCTTATCTTAGCATTTAAGTGATGCAGCTTATGGTAAAGGACAGACGGTGAAGCCTTGGAAAAGATCACTCATTTCAGTTGCGTCTCTATATGTGCTTGGGATTTCGTCTAGTCTGCTCGCGATGGCCGACGAAGACAATCACGTCAGTCGTATGATAAAGAGCAAATCTTGTGAGGGATGTGACCTCAGCGGAGCAACGCTTTCAAACTCCAGGTTGAGAAAACTTATGGCTGCTGGTGCGAATTTCACCAAGGCCTATTTGGTCGGAGCAGACTTACAAAACAGCACCCTTTCAGGGGCGAATTTCAAGGGTGCGAACCTAAATGGGGCGAATTTATCGAACAGCGATTTGAGCGGTGCCAATTTCACGGGCGCGGAATTGGAGCTGGTGCAATTGAAGGGCGCAAACCTAAATGGAACAGTGTTTGTCGATGCCTTTTTGATGCATGCAAGCCTAGACGCAGAGGCCTTAGAGACGGCTGCCTTGTGCAACACAGTGCTTCCCGATGCCACGATCAGCAAAAGAGATTGCGCGGATTAGAAGCTGCTTGACCTCAAGAAGCCTTGAACTTGTAGGCCAATGTCATTGCAATTACGAGGTCAGATATGAAAACCATACCCCCCATCCCTACACTGGGTCTTTTTGAAACCTATGTCCCAGTGAAGCATCTGTAGGCCTCCATCGCATTTTATGGCGAAAAGTGAGCGCTGTGTTGCGCAGCTTTCTCTTCAACACACATCTTTCACATTGCCCTAGAGTGGCCCAGACTGGGGCTGTGACATCGCGCTACGAAGGTCTAGGCCCCACAATTTTGATCACACTTTGTAATGAACGAAGCAAGATGGATCAGAGCCAAGATTCCACACCAAAAATTCGCCAAAAAGGCGAAGCTAACGAAATCACACTCCCATAAATAAAAAATTACTGCGATTTGCACGAAACTCACATGCGCCTACTCGGACCAAAATGAACCAAAATAAGACCAATCCATTAAGAAATGTCGTTTTTTCTTGGCAAGTCTAACCTCTTTGTGATCTTTATTCGCTCAAGGCGTTATCAAGGCGCCGCTATAAAAAATATCCCAATAAGGAGGGGAAACAGTGGAAGACCAAATCGCTGAGCTCGCGGCGCAAATCGCTGAGCTTCAGGCAAGCAGTGGTACGACAAACCGCATGTTTGCAGAAACCTACTATTATTTAACCATCCCTTTGATGATCATCATCCACGCGGGCTTCTTGGCCTATGAAATGGGTGCATCACGGATGAAAAACGTGCTCTCATCGGGCGTGAAGAATATTCTTGCCTTTGCCTTTATGATCCCAACTTTCTACTTTTTTGGATGGTGGGTCTATTGGGCCTTTCCCACCGGGCTCTCGCTTTCAATGGGGCCAATGGAAATATCTGGTGCAGAATATGCAAGCGCAATTGCCTTTGGCTGGGGCGAGGCAGCCCAATATATGGGGCCCAATATCGTTGATCAGGCATCAGGCGTGTTCTTTGGTGCCTTTGCGCTTTTTGCCTGTACAACAGCATCGATTATGTCAGGCGCTGTGATTGAACGCATCCAAACCGTAGGGTTTACCATTCTTGCCATCGTTTTGGGCTCATTTGCGTGGGTCGTTGCTGCGGCTTGGGGCTGGCACGCAGATGGCTGGCTCGTCACTCAATGGGGCGTGCATGATTTTGGAGCGGCAGGCCTTGTACACGCAGTCGCTGGCTTCTTTGCATTGGGCGTCTTGGTCAACCTTGGACCACGGCTTGGAAAATTCAATGCAGATGGAAGCGCCAATCACCTTGGAGGGCACAATATGCCGCTGACCGTGACGGGGCTGATGCTCATTATTGTCGGCTTCTGGGGCTTTCTTATGGCCTGTGTTATTGTGCCGGGTGAAGCCTGGTCATGGTATGGCGATAAGGCTGCAACGATATACGGAACACCGATCACGCTTTCAGCACTTGCCTTCAATATCTTGATGGGCATCGCTGGCGGTATCATCGGTGCATGGATCTACACAAAAGACCCGTTCTGGATGATGTCAGGTGCGCTTGCAGGAATTATTTCGGTTGCCTCTGGTCTCGACATTTACTTCCCAGGCCTTGCCTTTATTATCGCTTTTGTCGCGGGTGTTATCCTAAAACCATGTGCAACTTGGCTTGAAAATCGCGGAATTGACGACGCTGTCGGCGCTGTAACAGTTCACGGTACGATAGGTCTCTTTGGCCTCATTATGCTTGGTGTCTTTGCCTCTGGCTATCCCGCCTTGGATATCGAAAACCCACCAACCATCAGCTTGATGGGGCAAATCGTGGGGGCAGTCGTTTTCTTCCTCCTCGGCTTTGTGCCAGGCTATGTGGTGTCGCTCATCCTCAACATGTTTGGTATGTTGCGCACCCCAGAGGCCGCAGAACGCGCGGGTCTTGATCCCGTAAAAGTCCCAGCCCAAGGCTACCCAGAAGGCATCCCCGCCTCTGAACCAGCCTCAAGCTAATCACATAGAAATAGGAGAACTGAAAATGGGATTTCCATACGATACAGCTTCATGGTCCGCCGTAGATGGCGCCATGTTCATGGGATGGGGGAGCTCTATGCCAGGAACGTATACAG
>WTIQ01000262.1 GCA_011525185.1 Paracoccaceae bacterium
GTTCCTTTACGGACCAATCGTCACGATCGCAATACTCAGTTTTCAAGGGCCACAGGGGGGACTAACGTTTCCAATGAATGGTGTCTCATTACATTGGTTTTACGATCTATTCGAAGAACAAGCGGTGGGTGATATTTGGGGAAGTTTCAGACGATCCTTCGCCTTGGGTTTGGTCGTCATGGTCACAACTGTCGTCGTTTCGGTGCTTGGGGGGCTTGCCTTTAGAAAGCATTTTCGCGGCTCTTCGGTTTTGTTTTATCTTGCAATCGCCTCATTGGTGATACCGTCTATCCTTATCTCTCTAGGAGTTGGACTGATCTTTAATCAACTTGGGCTACCAGTACATTGGGCCACGTCTGGTTATGGCAGCCAGCTGACTTGGACCTTGCCCTTTGGCCTTTTGATCATGTTCGCCGTGTTTAACCGCTTTGATAAAAGCTATGAAGAAGCAGCGCGAGATCAGGGCGCATCATCTTGGCAAACCTTTGCATATGTAGTTTTGCCTATGATCGCTCCGTCTTTGTTGGGTGTAGCCCTCTTTGGTTTCACCCTCAGCTACGACGAGTTCGCGCGAACGCTTTTAACTGCTGGGAGTTATAATACTTTGCCTTTGGAAATCTTTGGTATGACGACAAATGTAACAACTCCCGTGATTTTCGCACTTGGAACGCTCACCACCATGTTCTCATTTCTGGTCATCGGCATTTTCTTTTTGGCCGTTTGGTTGACGTCGCGTGGAGAGGCCAAGGCCTCAGACGCAGGCAAAGGGTTGGTTTAGCCAATGACCGTGGTGATCATCAATCCAAATAGCTCTGACGTGATGACAGCCAGTGCTTTGGAAGCTGCGCGCCATGCGTCGCCTGATGTTGAGTTTGTTGCGTGGACCTCTGAAAAAGGACCACGGGTCATTGAAGGTCCTGAAGATGGTGCAGAAGCGGTGCCCCCTTTGTTGGATCTGGTGCAACAGGCAAACGATTTAAATCCGACAGCAATAATAATTTCGTGTTTTGACGATACAGGACTTCGAGAGGCTCAGGACATTTCAAATTGTCCAGTGCTCGGCATCGGTCAAGCTAGCTTTATTTACGCCAATATGATGGCAGGTCGCACAGCTGTTATAACAACTGTAGAGCCAGCTGTCCCAGTGATAACCGCGAATATAGAGCAGCAAGGGTTTGAAAAGCATGTGAGAGACGTCATTGCGGCCAATGTCCCAGTGATTACTCTCTCAGAAGATCCTGACACAGCGCTTGAAAAGTTCCTAGAGGCTTCAAAACAACTGCCTGAAGACACTCAAAATATTATCTTGGGATGTTCAGGGGCGGTGACAATAAAAGGCGGCTTCGAAAAATCTACGTATCTGAATGTCATCGATGGGGTATTCGCTGCTGCGCGGTTGTGTAGATCAATTGCCTCGGAATGAAGCGACAAAAGGCAAAATGATTTCGCGGCAACAACAAAGGACGAGATGGATAAGTTACGACCATTAAGTTCCCCCTGAAATGTAGACACTGACGTTAGCTTTAACATTTCACAGTGTTGATAAAAACATGGAGATTTGTGCAAAGCATTTTACAAGGTGTTCAAATCTTTTTGATCAGGCAAATTGCGGCACCAACAGAGGTCAGAAACCCAGCTAGGGGAAGGATCGTGACAGCATATTTTTTTGGCATGTAATTCTCTTTAAATTCAATCCCATTCTCTGTGAATTCAAAGTACCACATTTCCCAGTACTTACCGCGCATGCCCTCAACGAGTTCTATACCGTAAACGATTAGCACCAAACCGACGATGATAATCATTAGCTTCCAAAATTGGCGTATGTAAAGCGCCATATTTTCTGGCAATTTTTCATAGATTAAATTCAAAGCGATATGTTCATTGTCTCGCGCAGTCAGTGACAGTGCGATGAACATCAGCCAGATGTTACTCAAAACAGTGAGCAAATCGCCCCATACAGGTGGATTTTCAAAAACATATCGCATGACGACGTTATAGATTGTGAAGCCAACCATCATGGCCAGCAGTAGCGAACACACGGCTTCCAAGAAACGGTGAATAAAGCGATCGATAGAGTTTAATAAGGCTAACATCACACTTTACCGTTCATTAAATCAGGAAGAAACATGGTCAGCTCTGGAATAACGATAATAAAAAATAGCAACAAGAAAAGTCCCACAAGATAGGGAATTAATGCGACTGCGACCTTCTCCAAACGAACTTCTGCAATCGTGGCGGACGTAAAATAAGCGACACCAACAGGCGGGGTCACGGAGCCTATTAAAAAGCCAACTATCACAACTACTGCGGCCTGAACTTCATGAAATCCTGCTTTAGCCATGACGTCTACTAGAACGGGACCGACGATTATGATGTTTACTGCCGAGTCCATTACTGTTCCCAGCAGGAAAATGAAAAGTATCAGCGCCAACACAAAGGCAACGGGTGAGTCTGCCATACCGAGCAACCAATTCTCTAAATCACTAATTGCACCCAAGGATGTCAAAAGCCAACTGAACGGTCCAGACGCAGCGATAATGATAAAAACCATTGCTGAATTGCGAAAGGCTCTCCGAAAAGCGCTCGTACATTCTTTCCATCTTATTGTTCGATATACAAATACTCCTGTAAACAGAGCCACTAATGCGGTGATAGCACCAGCTTCAACAACAGAGGCGATACCGCCCATGACTGATCCCACCAAAACCAAAGGAATGAGCAGTGCAAAAGAGGATCTGTAAAGCTCCCTTCCCGCACGGCGAACGGAAAAACTTTCATCGCTGCGCTCAAAATTATATTTAACTGCGAAGTAATGGTTAATAACCATAATCACTACGCCGATAAGAAGCCCGGGTATAATCCCAGCGGCAAACAAAGATGCGACTGAAATTTCTGTCGCATTTGCAAGCACAATCATCATGATGCTCGGCGGAATTATACCCCCAATGGTCGAGCTTACCCCTGTAACGGCTGCGGAAAAGGCAGGGGGATATCCCGCCCGTTTCATTGCGGGTAGAACCAGAGCACCGACCGTAGCTGTATCCGCTACAACCGATCCATTCATACCCGCAAAAAACATACTCACAAGCACATTGACCTGAGCCAATCCCCCACGCAAGCGACCAATGAGGGCTCTACTCAACGCAACAAGTCGATCAGTGATTGTTGCGCTCGTCATCAATTCGCCCGTCAACATGAAAAACGCAATCGCAGTCAACGGAACTGAATCGATTGCATTGAACATCTGGCTCGGAATTAAAATCAGAGGGACGGCATCAGTAATTAAAATATAAAAGAAAGGGATTAAAATTAAAGTGAAGCCAATAGGAGCACCACATAGTATCAACAGCAATAATACGCAGAGTAGGATGATGCTTTCCATTTTAACTCACAATAAAAAATTTAAGGAAAGAAAAGGCCATTTAGCATGATTTAACAAGACTAAATGGCCATTTCAGGGTCTGGGAGTGAACGATTTAAAGAGCGCCAGCAGCTTCTAGCTGCTCAACAAAACTGTCCATGCCTTGCTCAAGTAACACTCTGCGAGCCACATCTGGTTCAAACGTACCCTTTGCGTCCAACCATGCCCCAATGGCACCAGCTCTCCATTGCGTTAATTCAGCCTCGGTTGGAACATACCATTCATTCGCGGAGGCCTTAATGGCATCTTCGCCGTTTTTAATCCAAGCATTGTCCAACTCATTCACTTTTTCGCCATAGGCGTCTACTGCTTCGTGCAACCACTCTTTTTCCTCATCAGAGAGCGCATTGTATTGAGCGGCATCCATTGCCAGTATATTTCCTGACCACATGCCCCCAATTTCCGTAAAGTATTTTGCTACTTCATGAAGCTTTGCTACGTGTTGCCACGGTGTCGCCACGTACTGACCTTCAACGACGCCCGATTGTAAGCCTTGATATAATTGGCTCCAATCGTAAGGGGTGGGGACAGCACCCCAGTTCTTTACAAGCATAAATTCAACAGGACTTTTGGTTGTTCGCCATTTCAAGCCCTTCATATCATCTGGGACGCGAACGGGTTTCGTAGCGTTACCTAGCTGTCTAAATCCGCCACTAGAGTATACGGACAAGCAAATGTGACCCGCATTCTCAAGGGCTAGCTTGCATTGCCTTTCTGCCAACCATTCATTGGATATGCGCTTTGCATCTTCAAGTGACTTAAAAATGAAAGGCAAATCGAAAATTGCCAATTCTGGACCGAAATTACCATAATTTGCCGTTGAACTTGTCCACAAAGCGATCAAGCCTTGGTTGGCTTGCTCACCACACTTTTGTTCTGCGCACAAGCTTCTTTGATAATGAGGTTCAATCCTCATTTTACCGCCAGAAGCCTTTTCCATTGCGGGTATCAAAGCTTGATCGATAGCATCACCGATAGGCATTCCCAATCTGCCAGTCGTTCCAAGTTTCAGTACCGTTTCTGCCACAACGGTCTGCGCAGAAAGAATTGTAGCGCCCGCCAAGACCAGAATTTTCCCAAAATTAGCAATTTTCATTTCTGAAGTCTCCATGGTTATGAATTGCGAGTATCTTTGACCTTCGTTATCACCAAAGAAAGTGACAGATGGCTTAAAACCACAGGACAGTTTGGAAAGCTCGTATTAATGTAAGATGCGATTATCTAAAAAAACGCATCAAATGGCTTGAGAGGTTAGCATATTGGCATCTAATTCTCCTAGATTTTCACAGTTGCCGCCGGACTCAAAACTCAGTCTTCGTGATCAAATCTGTGAGATTATAAGTACTGCAATCACCAGTAGCTCACTGTCTTATGACAGACCTTTGCCCTCGTGCCGCGAGCTGGCTTTACATTTGAAAGTGTCTAGAAATACCGTTTTTGCCGCGTATTCGCGGTTGATAGATATGGGTTTGTTGGTTTCTAGAGATCGCTCTGGTTATTTCGTCAATCCAGAAGTAGCGCAGTTATCAAACGCCAAGATTACACAGTCAAAAAAACTTAACCCCGATACATGCTGTCCTGTTCAGTTCCAAACGAATGAGTTGGTTCCAATTGTAAATCCGCTGGATTGGCAGGAATATCCTTTTCCTTTCATTTACAATCAAATAGATCCAGATCTGTTTCCAGTTGATGGGTGGCGGGAATGTACCCGACAAGTCTTGGGTAGGAAGCAATTGACCAACTGGACAAATGATGCTGTTGAAAGCGATAGTAAGGAGCTGGTTCAACAACTGCGGCAACGGCTTTTAAATACGCGCGGCATTTATGCAGATGAAGCGGAAATACTCATTACTTTGGGGTCGCAGAATGCCTTGTTTATCTTAGGCTCTATCTTCTCAAGCCTATTCAAATCCGTTGCTATGGAAGACCCTGGATTTTTTGGTGCCCGCAATGCATTTCGAATGGCTGGAATGAATATGGATAGTGTCCCTATCGATGAAGAGGGCATAATTGTTGATGCTATTCCCAATGATTGCAAATTGATTTTTACAACACCAAGCCATCAGTTTCCGACTATGGTTACTATGAGTCAAACGCGCCGCGAAGACTTACTAAACGCTGCATCTGCTAATGACTTCATTATCATTGAAGACGATTATGAAGCTGAAATGAACTATGTGACGCAAACATCTCCTTCTTTACGGTCGCTAGATGACTCTGGTCGAGTTATATATATCGGGAGCCTTTCGAAAACAGTTTCACCTGGAATAAGATTGGGCTTTATCGTTGCTCACCGTGACATAATTAAGCAAGCGCGTATCGCCCGTGGCGTAATGATGCGACACCCTCCCACGATTGTGCAGGAAATCGTTGCGCGGTTTTTTCAACTTGGACACTATGATGCACACCTGCGGAATATCGAGCGTCGTTACACAAAACGCTGGTATGCAATGAACCATGCAATATCAAAAAATCTAAATATGCTTTCTCAAACGGCCACAGTTGGTGGCACGTCATTTTGGCTTACTGGACCTGATAGTTTTGATAGCAGCTTGTTAAAAGAGCGGCTCAAACCCCGAGGTGTCTTAATTGACCGAGGTCAGGATTATTATCTGCACAAAAAAGATAAAAGGAGTTTTCGTTTGGGCTTTGCGTATGTACCGATTGCGAATATGGAGGCGGGGGTCAAAATTATTGCCGAAGAGGTCAACCGACTTTTGTAAATCATGACGGCACGACGCTATCTGTCCCTACGAAATCGACAACCTGTCTCTAGCGAGAAATCTATGCGTCAGATTTAATGCTGTGTACATCCCAGTCCGTGTGTCAACGGCGCGGTCAAATAAACGAGGAAATAAGCGTGAAAGACAGAGCGGACAAGGGAGATAACTCGACAACCTTTGAATTTAGTATTCCTGATGCGGAACTCAATCGCATCCTTTCGAGAGTCGCGGAATTTCCTTGGCATGAAATGCCTGACGATGGTGGCTGGGATTATGGGGCCAACCTAGACTATATGAAAGAGCTTTGTGACTATTGGGTAAATGACTTTGATTGGCGTGCTCAAGAACGCAAAATTAACAGTTTTAATCATCACAAAATGCATATTAAGGGCATTGATATGCATTACATTCGAGAGGAAGGAAGCGGGCCTAACCCAATGCCCTTAATGATAAGTCACGGTTGGCCTGGTTCAGTCTTGGAGTTTTTTGATATTATCGAACCTCTCGCGCATCCTGAACGATTTGGCGGAAAACTTACAGATGCTTTTACCGTGATCGCCCCATCGCTTCCAGGCTTTGGATTTTCTGGACGCCCAGAGCGCCCTTATGGACCGCGAAAAATGGCAGATGTCATTCATGAGCTTATGGTGAACGGTCTGGGTTTTGACTCCTATATGGCACAAGGTGGCGACTGGGGAGGGGCAATTTGTTCGTGGCTTGGATTTGATCATGCCCCAAAATGTGCAGCAATTCATCTAAACGTATTGACAATGCGACATCCTGATGGGCCTCAAACGCCAGAGGAATGGAGGTGGCAAGCGAAATTTGACGAAGATCAAATAATGCAAGATGGCTATCGCACACAACAAGCCACGCGACCTCAAACACTGAGCTATGCAATGATGGATAGTCCCGTCGGCATCGCAGCATGGCTTATAGAAAAATTTCATGATTGGTCAGATGTTGCCGTTGGCGATATCGAAAAAGCGCATAGTAAAGATACGCTTTTGACCAATATCATGGTCTATATTGCTACCAAGACATTTAATTCTGCCTCTTGGATTTATTATGGACGGCGAGAAGAAGGCGGGCGCATTTTATCCCCCGAAGGTAAACGTGTCGAAGTGCCCACTGGCTGCGCCGTTTTTCCAAAGGAAATGCTACGCTGGCCCCCCAAATCTTATGCTGATCGCATTTATAATATCACGCAGTGGACCGAAATGCCAAAGGGCGGCCATTTCGCCGCCATGGAAGAACCGGAAATGTTGATCAACGACATTCGTGAATTTGCGCGCACTCTGCGTACCTGAAACAAACGGAGATAGATATGAGCCTTTCTTACAAAGAGTTCCAGACAATTGCGGTAGGGTTAAGACCAAACGGAAAGGCCTTTATTGACGGCGAATTCTGTGATGCAGTGGATCGCTCAACATTTGTCTCAAGCAACCCGGCAACTGGAGAAATTTTGGCAGAAATTGCGCATTGCAAAGCTGCAGATGTTGACAGGGCGGTATCCGCCGCGCGCCGCGTCTTTAACGAAGGGACTTGGTCGAGGGCCGAGCCAGAGGAACGCAAAGAAATCCTTCTAAATGTTGCTCGATTGGTGCGCGAACATAAGAACGAGCTTGCTGTTTTAGAAAGTTTAGACACCGGAAAGACGATAAACGACTGCTTGGATGAAATTGGTGGTGAAGTCCCCAATTTTTTTCAATGGTATGCGGAGTTAGCCGATAAAACTTTTGGCAAAATCGCACCAACAGGTCCTGGAGCAATGGCTCTCATTACGAGAGAGCCGGCTGGCGTAGCTGGAGCCGTTTTACCTTGGAATTTTCCATTGGTCATGGCCGCTTGGAAAATCGCTCCCGCTCTTGCGGTTGGCTGCTCTGCAGTCATCAAGCCTGCAGAACAAACCCCGTTGTCCACAATTCGGTTAGCCGAGCTGATGCAGGAAGCAGGTGTTCCAGCTGGCGTGATAAATATTGTTCCAGGATTTGGGGAGACGGCTGGACAAGCAATTGGCATGCACAACGATGTCGATACGGTTTCCTTTACGGGATCAACAGAAGTCGGCCGCTTGTTCATGCGATACTCGGGAGAGAGCAACCTGAAAGGTGTTGGCTTGGAGATGGGTGGCAAAAGTCCCTTCATCGTTTTGGAGGACGCTGCAATTAATGATGAGCTTATAGAACACGCTGCCATGTCTGCTTTTTGGAATGGCGGCCAAAACTGCTCTGCAAATATGCGTCAACTCATAGCAAAGCCATTAGTTGAGGAATTTACGTCGCGAATATTGGAGCGCGTCAAAGCGTTTAAATTGGGCGACCCACTTGATCCAGCAACAGATATTGGATCCATGATCACAAAAGAGCACAAAGATATGGTTATGGGCTATATCCAAAGTGGGTTAGATGACGGTGCAAATATGATTATGGGCGGCGGCAGTGACTTGCCCGGTCACTTTATAAATCCGACAGTTTTTCGCAATGTCACGCCAGATATGAGAATTGCCAAAGAGGAAATCTTTGGACCAGTGCTTGGTATTATGGCTATGGAAAATGGGGAAGAGGCGCTTCGCATTGCAAGCGATACAGACTATGGCCTGCACGCAACCGTATTTACCCAAGATGTCGATCGCGCCCTACATATCGCAAGAGCACTCCCCTGCGGTACAGTTTCTGTCAACGGATTTTCAGAAGGTGATATAAAAACGCCATTTGGAGGGTACAAGCAATCAGGATCGCTTGCGCGAGATAACGGTACAGAAGCATTAGAGCAATATTTGCAAACCAAAACAATATGGCTGCATACTCAAGCCAAAACTTGAATGGTCAAAATGAGCTGACCTGCACTCTAAAGAGTCCGCATTTACAAGTTAGCCCTGTTTTGGTTTTGATCCTTCAGCTCAAAAGTTGAGCTCCTCTTAGAAATTGACGAATGTCTTTAGCTTTTTGCGAAACTGGTTTTGGCGCCATTATCCTTTTTCTGTCTTTATTGTAATAGAACCGCTTTATCGACTTCTCAAAGCCGAGTAATGCGCGATGTGCGATACGGACTCAGCCCAGTTTTCAGATTCCAACAGGGTGTCGAAATAATCTGCGAACTGGGCGTAGAGTGATCCGCTGAATTTTGCTTGAGTTGAGTTTTTAAGTATGTCAGAAATTCGTTCGCGGGACATTATTTGTTGTCGGGTCATTATACGGACATCACTATGGCAGATGAAGCTTCACAGGCTGTGGATATGTTTAAACTTGCTGGGCTCATTCTTGGAGGCTGGGGAGCGACCTTGTCAACCTATAATTTTTTGCGTCCCACTTCACACGCCTATTGATTGAATTTATTCCAGATCGGTCGCAGCAGACTGCTGGTAGGGTACGGATTCTTTGCCTTGGACGACCTCGTTTTGTTGACGAAATGACTATCATAGATGCATCTGGGAAAATTATTGCGAGTGATAATGTCGGAAAAACACTTGCTCGAGGAGAAAGTCATCGAAAGAGCTATGCCAAGAATTCTCTCGCAAAAGGTACTGTGTAGGAAATTCAAATTTTAAGCGAACGAAACACCTACAGAAAAAAATTTAGTATCGGCTAGGTGACTTTTTCCCTGAAATCTGGAGCATTTGAAGCTGGAGTTTTTCAATTATAGTCTCAAGTGCAGTTATTATTTTGTACTATGCAATGGCAGGAATTCATCGATGTCTTTTTGTTTGATAGTATCCAGAATTTCACGCAAATTATCCCTTTCTTCCAAAATTTGACCATTTGATAAAAAAATAATGCTGTGATCAATCAAATTCATTGACGAATCGATAATTCTTACTGTCTGATCGAAACTGCAGGTGACCAAATATATGCCAAATTGTTCATTCCAATAGGTAATGAACATGAAAATAGGAGTGTATTCAATGGTTTGGCTTTACATTGTGATTGCGATAATAGCGATCATAATAACGATCGCTGTTCTGAACAGATACTACCAGAAAGCGAGCCGCGAAGTGGCTTTGGTGAGAACTGGCGCTGGCGGACAGCGTGTTATCATCGAAGGGGGCTTTATAGCTTTCCCCTTTCTACACAAAGTATCAGAAGTGAATATGAAAACTTCGAAGCTGGAGATCGCCCGGCTTGGTCCAAAATCAATCATTACTTCGGATCGTCTGCGGGTCGATCTTGGAGCTGAATTTTACGTGCGGGTTGCGTCAAACGTCGAAGGTGTGGCGACGGCCGCTCAGGCATTGGGTGGTAAGTCGTTTCGCACTGCAGATCTCGGCGACACGTTAGAAGGTAAGATTGTTGACGCCCTCATGACCGTTGCTGCAAAATATACAATGGACAGTCTTCAAGATAATCGCGGCGAATATAGTCGTGAGGTCAACGAAAAGCTTTCCGTTGAACTGGCCAAGAACGGCCTTCTGTTAGAAACCGTCGCCATTACTCGTTTGGACCAGACGCCATTTCACGCTTTGGACGAAAACAACGCCTTTAACGCTGTCGGGATGCGCAAACTTTCAGAAGTGATTTCGACAAATAAGAAAGAACGCGCTGCCATAGAGGCAGAAGCAGAAGTGTCAGTACGCCAAACACATCTGGAAGCCACAAAACGCAAGCTGAGTATTTCACAAGAAGAAGAGGAAGCAACAATCACTCAGCAAAAAGCAATTGAAACAGCTCGTGCTATGAATTCTGCAGATATCGCAGAACAGCAGGCATCCTCAGAGCGTCGCCGCGAGGAAGCGCGCATCGCACGTGAACTTGAAACAAGTAAATCTGAGATTGCCAAAGACCGGGAATTAAATCGAGCTCGTTTAGACAAAGAGCTCATGCTTGAAAGCTCAAAGTTCGAAAATTCAGTGAAGTTGTCGCAAAAACAAATTGAAGATATTCGCTCTCAAATCGAAGTTCGTCAAGCCGAGGCAAACGAAGTAATTGCCACGGAAGAGATTGCAACCA
>WTIQ01000515.1 GCA_011525185.1 Paracoccaceae bacterium
ACGAACCTTCACGTTGTAGTCGATCACGCGCTTGACAGGCACAAGTACCTTCATGGGGGTGTTTCCTTTTTAGGATTTCAATTCGGGTTAACAAACGGTTTTGAATCGCTCGACGATGATGTCCAGCACTTCATTTGGATCTCGTTTCCACCAATTATTCGCCGAGAAAATCTCAACTTCGCACGAACCAGCATAACCCGCATTTTCGACCGCAGCACGAATGGCTTTCAGATCGGCGACACCGTCTCCCATCATGCCACGATCCAGCATCATATCGCTGGTATCAGCCAACCAATCGCAAAGATGATAACCGAGGATACGACCGTTCGCACGGGCTGCCAGTGTTTCAGCCAGAGTTGTATCCCACCAAACATGATTCACGTCGATCGCCACGCCGACGTTGTCGGCTCCGACTTGATCCACAACGTTCAACGCATCCGCCGCAGTCATCAGAATTGTCCGATTGCCCGCCATAGCAGGATTGAGTGGCTCAAGCGCAAGGTTCACGCCGCGTTCCGAGGCGAAAGGCGCCGCTTTAGCGACTCGATCCGCCAAGATTTTCTGGCTTTCCAGAATACCTTTGCTGTCGGGTTCAGGTCCGCCGGTCACAATTGTCAGAACAGACGTTCCCAGAGCGGCAGCTTCATCAATGGAACGGTTGAAATCATCCATGATCTCCTGCTCTGACGGAAATGCAAGCGGACCCGTCAGGAACGGGGTACGGCAAAGTCCAACGACCTGCATACCCGCTTCACGGACACGTTGGCCGAGGTCCTTAGCACGGTTTCCGAGCTCTCTTCGCCAAAACACAATCCCACCGTATCCCCGACTGGCACAGCCTTCGATCACCTTTTCTGGCGACCACCCGGCACCTTGGCCATCCAAATTATGGCCCAGCGTTGCCGTGTTTAGGGCTAGTGACGAATAATCCTGTGAAAAATCACGCATCGTCAGACCCCGTAGAGTTTCAGAAGCTTGCCCATCCTGTCTGCGGCCATATCCGGGTTTCGCAACAGCCCGCATTCATCAGCCATTTTGAAGCAATCCGTGAAATAGGGCAGAGAGCGCGCGGATTGTGCACCGTTCAGCATGATGAAGTGATCCTGGAAACCGTTCAGCCAGGCCAGGAACACCACACCCGTTTTGTAGTATTGGGTGGGTGCACGGAAGATATGGCGCGCCAGCGGAACAGTCGGGTCCAGCGTCGCGCGGAACGTCGCGGCATCGCCTTCGCTAAGCTTGCTGACGGCATAGGCCGCTGCCGGGGCAAGCGGATCGAAAATGCCCAACAGCGCATGCGAGAAACCCTGTTCGTCGCCTTCGATCAATTCGGGATAGTTGAAATCGTCACCGGTATACATTTTCACGCTGCCCGGAAGTCGGCGGCGCATGACGATTTCTTTTTCGGCTTCCAGCAACGAGACCTTGATGCCGTCAACCTTTGCTTCATTTTCCGAGATGATTTGCAGGCAGGTTTCAAGGGCTGGTTCGAAGTCATCTGATCCCCAATAGCCTGCCAGATGAGGATCAAACATTGTGCCCAGCCAGTGAAGGATCACAGGTTCATCACAAGCGGCCAGAACATCCCGATACACCGAGACATAATCCTCGGGGCCTTTGGCGACCTTAGCCAATGCGCGCGACGCCATAAGGATCAGGCGACCACCGACTTTCTGGATGGCTTCTACCTGCTCAAGATAAGCACGCTTCACATCGTCCAGAGTTCTGGCATCGGAAGGGTCAAGATGATCCGTGCCACAGCCGTTTGCGACCAAGGCGTCGGGCAGTTCTTCCTTGGTGCGACGGATAAGTTCCAGGGCACCATGCCAGTCAAGACCCATCCCGCGTTGGGCGGTGTCCATTGCTTCGGCAATGCCCATGCCCATTCCTGCCAGGTAGTGGCGAAATTCCATGGTTTTTTCCCAGTCCACTTTTGCCGGACCGGTCGGATCATGATCGCCGAAAGGATCAGAGACCACGTGGGCCGCGGAATATAGCACGCGTGAAGAATTTGAGGTGAGTGTTGAAGCCTGTATCGGTGTTCCAGTCAGTTCATAATTATAAAAGACGCCTTTGGCATCTGGAAGTTGAATTCGCATTCATAAAACCCTCAGAAACGGGGAACTAGCATTCCTGCATCCGCGGAAATTGCCTGTCCGGTTGTGTAAGGAAGCTTGCCACTTGCCAAAGATGCAATAATCGCACCCATGTCTTCTGGCTGTCCGACACGCGGTAACAAAGTCAGACCCTCTTTTGCCCGCTGCTTATACATTTCAATCACTGGTTCAGTCATATCAGTTGCAATCAGGCCAGGTTGAACGTCATAAACCGAAATGTTTTCTTCGCCCAAACGTACTGCAAAAGCTTTCGAAACCATCGCAGCCGCAGATTTCGACACACAGTATTCGGCACGCGGAACTGCCACCGCTACCGCGTTCGAAGAAGTAACATTGACAATGCTATAAAAAGCCAATGCGTCTCGATCACGCGCCAGCAAACGCTTTGCAAATGCCTGAGATAAAAAAAACATCGCTTTGGAATTCACAGACATACAACGATCATAACTCTCCTCGGAAACTTCCAGAAGATCACCTCGCTGCAGCACACCAACTCCTGCGTTATTCACCAGTGTAGTGAGTGGGCCGATCGCAGTTTCGATCGCATCTAGTTGCGCTGAGTGACATGAGATATCTGAGACGTCAAAAGCCACCGCGATTGCGTTTACCCCCTCGTTACGTATAGTTTCTACCGCGCGATGAAGCTCCTCGTCATCAAACGGTCCGTTTACTGCGATTGAAAAGCCTTCACGCGCCAGAGCGATAGCCGCTGCAAGGCCTATACCCCGAGAAGAACCTGTGACTAGTGCAGCTTGCCTTTTCATGTTGATGCTCCCTTCGCCAGAAGCTCACGGGCTATAATCATGCGTTGGATCTGGTTCGTCCCTTCGTAAATCTGGGTGATTTTGGCGTCGCGGTAAAGGCGTTCGACTTCGAAACCACGGATGTAGCCTGACCCGCCAAACACCTGCACCGCATCAGCCGAGCGGGCAACTGCCATGTCGCCTGCAAAGCACTTTGCCATAGAGCATGCGCGCGTTGCATCCTGACCTGCATCGATTTTTGAAGCGGCGGAGTGAACAAGCAACCGTGCTGCTTCAACGTCTTTGGCAATATCAGCGAGCAGCCATTGAACACCCTGAAATTCAGAGATTGGCTTTTTAAACTGTTTACGTTGTTGTGCGTATTCAGTCGCGGCTTCGAGACCGGCTTGCCCAATACCCACAGCCAACGCACCGATTCCAACGCGGCCCTTATCAAGAACACTCATCATCATGTGGAACCCACGACCTTCGGTGCCCAGCAAAGCGTCTGGGGAAAGGCGAACGTCATCGAACGACAACGGGCCGACCTGGCTGGCACGCTGACCCATTTTAATTTCTTTCGGTCCTCGCATGACACCATCTGCGTGCAAATCGACGATGAAAATGGACATTCCACGATGGCCTGCTTCTGGGTCAGTGCGCGCAAGTACAAAGCCAATGTCAGCGACGGGCGCATTATGAATCCAGATTTTGCCTCCGTTTAGCACCCAGCCGTCACCGTCACGGACCGCAGTCGTACGAATTCCGGACACATCAGTCCCTGCCTCAGGTTCTGTGATACAATAAGCTGGACGGATTTTTGCGCTGAGTAGGCCACTAAGCCATTTCTCTTGCTGTGCATCCGAGCCGTGGCAAACGAGCAACGACGACACAAGCTCAATCAAACCGCATTGATCGGCGATCGAAGCGTAGCCGCGCGAAAGCTCTTCCATCACGATAGCATAGGTGACGGTATCAAACCCGGGTCCACCCAGTTCCTCCGGAACACCGATTCCAAAAAGCCCGAGTTCCGCCATCTGATCATAAATTTCGGCAGGAAAGCGAGAATCCCGATCGAGTTCTTCGGCTAACGGACGGATGACGTCATTAGAAAATTGCCGGGTCATATCCCGGACTTGTTTATGCATTTCGTTCAGATACATTACTTCGCTCTATGTAACTAATTGGTTACATTTTTAAGCGACTCCTCAAGGGAACGTCAAGGATATTTTTTGCACTTTAAATTTCTTGAACTATTTGGTGAATTATATTATATAACCATTCAGTTACTTATTGGAGACAAGAATGAACCCGAATACAAAAGTAAAATTCGGCCGTGTGGATCTTGAAGTTTCTGCTTTTGGATTCGGAACGGCACCTATCGGCAACATTTTTCGCGAGATCGATGAAGGAACCTCGGACGCGATGATCCAAAGTGCTTGGAGCGCAGGCGTGCGATATTTTGATACGGCGCCAATGTACGGGCATGGCTTGTCTGAACTGCGTACGGGCCATTCACTACGCTGGAAAAACCGTGATGACTTTGTTTTGTCGTCCAAAGTTGGACGGGTGTTGAAACCGGCACGCAAACAAGACATCGACTATGCCCCATGGACAAACGCCGGTCGTTTCACGATGCATTTTGATTACAGCTATGACGGCATTATGCGCTCTTTTGAAGACAGCCTTCAACGAATGAACCTTGAAAGGATGGACATCTGCTTTATCCACGACATCGACGTATTTACCCGCGGTGTCGAGCAGCCGGAAGTATTTGAACAAGCCATGGATGGTGCTTGGAAAGCGTTGTCCAAACTAAAAGAGGAAGGCGTTGTTAAGGCCATCGGCGTGGGCGTAAATGAATGGGAAGTTTGCCACGCCGCTCTTGAGCGCAGGGACTTTGACTGCTTCCTTCTTGCTGGGCGATACACACTTTTGGAACAGGACGCTCTGGACACATTCCTCCCGCTTTGCGAAGAGCGTAATGCAGCAGTTGTCGTCGGTGGCGGCTTCAACTCGGGCATTCTGGCGACAGGGGCAAAAGAAGGTGCAAAGTACAACTATGCCCCTGCGCCAGCCGATATTATGGAGAAAGTCCGCAAAATTGAAGCTGTTTGCGCCGAATACAATGTGCCATTGCCAGCTGCGGCATTACAGTTCGTGGTCGCCCATCCAGCCGTGCCAACCTTTATGGCAGGCACTCGGACCGTACAGCAGCTTGAACAGAACCTAGAGTGGTTTAGTCTAGATATCCCAAGCCAGTTCTGGGCAGACCTGAAGGCAAAAGGTTTGCTGCGCGAGGACGCCCCAGTCCCGGCATAATGTCCGACACCCCGCTACCACCAGGCGTCTACGGATATCATGATGTGTCCGTAGGCGACTTCATCGAACTTGGGCCCATGACGATTTCAGCGGATCTGGTCGATCAATTCGCGGCTGTATCCGGTGATCGCTATGAATTGCACATGGATGACCATTATGCGGTCGGGCACGGCTTTGACCGAAGGGTGGCACATGGTTTGCTGATCTTATCGGTCGTGGACGGCATGAAAAACAACGCACCAGCCAAGCTGGGCGGGCTCGTCTCGCTTGGCTGGAACTGGTCGTTCAGATCCCCAGTGTTGGTGGAAGACACGATTCACGCACGATTGGAAATTGCGGACAAGCGTCTAACCTCCTCTGGCAGGCGGGGCATACTTGGGCTTAATTTTAGCGTGTTTAACCAGCATGATTTTCTGGTTCAAAACGGATCGAATGAACTGCTTTTCGAACTCTGACCGACCTTTTCGGGTTGCCCTGACGCTTTGACCATTTCTGCAGCCGAAACCAACATTTCCTGAAGTCCCGATAAACCTGATCCGGATGCGGGCAACATCAAGCCAATCACTGCCTGATTTTGCTCCTCGCTTGCCAGACCTGTAACCAGCACCTGACTTCCACGTCCATCGTCGCTGTTGGGATCAATCAGAGCAATCTGGACCGCTTCACCCACACTCAATTTGGGCAATCGATCTATTTGGTAAAGACTGGCAACAGAGTTGCCCCGCGTTTCACGCCCGGTTGAGAATGCTCCGATGTGCAGCATACGCTGTGCAACCATCCCGAAAAAACTGGTGTTCTGGCTGCGGTGCCTGAGCTGCCTTAGCACGGGTGGAATTACGGCCGACAGCGCGCCCCAGCCCTGCGACTTCAGTCCGATTTTATGCGCTGTTGCACCCCGGAGAAAGGTCCCCTTTTCGTCACGGTCAAGAAGGCCCATCTCTTCAAGTGAGGATGTGTGCCGTATCACCGATGAGCGGGGCAAACCCGTCTCTTTTGCATATTCCGCTGGAGTGGCGAGCCTTGCGTGCAACGGAGCTTCTATCAAAGCTTCGAACTGCTGAACCGCGCGATCATATGTATCTGCCATTCTGCCCTCTATCGCCGGAATCCGGACTGCGACAGGGCAGCACCCTGTGACAGAACGGCATCGTCGCTTCTGTTCCAGTCTACATGCATCTCTGCCCAGATATCAGCCTTGACCGAAGTTGTTTCGCATCCACGTGGCATGATCGTTGTAAGCGGAACTTCAACCCGTTGGGGCACCGGCGTGCCGGATAAAACATCAACCGCCACCTGAACGGCTCTGGCCCCCATGCTGGCAGGATAATCCAGGGCGACCATGGGGACTTTGTTGTCCAGACACAGTCTATACATCCCGTTCAAATCTCCTCCGGTATGGGCAGGTGGGAGGCCTTGAAGTTCAAGCAATCTGCTTAGCGATCCCAAGCCTTGCAGTCCGCTATCGCACCAAACGCCATCCGGGGGTGATCCGGTTGCTTCCAGCAGTCGATCCACGGCCTGATAGCCGCCGTCCTGTGTCCAGTCCGTGTGACTGACGGCTTCAATGCGAATGCCGGGAAAGTCGGAAAAGGTGGACAAGGCTGCATGCTGACGGCGCAATGCCGGGCTGGTTCCATCAACCCCCGACAGCATCCAGACGCGCCCGTGCCCCCCAAGATATTCGGCCAGCCAAAGGGCGCTTACGTAGCCAATGCGATAGTCGGATGCGGTGACAAAGGATACCAAAGAGTTGCGATCCTCTGGTCGGCGATCAATTGCAATTATGGGAAGCCCCGACGCTGCGAGCTGAGCAAGCTTATCGCTAAGCCTTTTGTCGACAACAGAGACAAGCGATACCAGAAGCAGATGGATGTCTTGCGAAGCCAGCTCGTCAATCTGCGCGAGTTGCAGATCCGTGTCGTCTTTGGCGTTGGTCATGATGATCTGGTCGATCTTGTTCTTCGCAACCCTTTGACCGTAGTGAATACTGCTGACCATTGCGCGCCGCCAAGCATTCGACGTCGAAGCATTCGCGAATCCCAGTCGCCAGGGTCCTTTTGTTTCATAGGCCGATGTGTCCACCAAACGCGTCAAAGCGGGATCAAGACCCAGTTCTGGCTGCGTGTGTGATGACAGGCGCGTTGATTGCTTGAACGAGAGCCGCCTGGCTGCGTCGACGCTCGGGGCCTCCAGAGGGGTGAAAGCCAGTTCCGCGGCTTTCTGACCAAGCCGCAGTGTCCCGTGGTCAACACGTTCAAGCCAGCCCGAGCGGGTCAATGCCCGAACTAGCCCAAAACCCGTTGAACGGTTCAGGTCGAGGTTTCGAATTATGTCAGCACTGTCCTGCGGCGTGTTTACGTCGTCGAAGCTATTCAGAATGGCTCCGATCCGCTGGATATTCGACTGCCCATCTTTTGACATTGCTTGTTTTCACTGCCCCTGCCTGACGGTTTCTCATAATTCCCTAAAAATCACCGTCTGAAAAGAACAATCGGCCACCTTCGCAGATGGCCGACCGAACACACGGGGAGGAGGTATCAGTTCCAATCAGTCTTCGACTGAAACCAATTGACGAACGACCAGAGGTGTCGCCTGTGCGGCTTCCATTTTCGGAGCCCAGACACCAAACCAATCCTGCGCCAGGTGCGTGTCCAGCGCGGCCTGGCTGGACCAAACCTCAACGATCGTCATTTTCTCGGGGGCTTTGGGGTCTTGCCAAAGCTCATATTGCTCACACCCGTCTTCGCTGCGCGAGCGGGTCATGAATTCAGTGCGAAACATGTCGACGAAAGCGTCAGCTTCATCCGGCTTCACATCCAGTTCAACAAGAAGACGCGCTTTCATCAGTCTGCTAGCTCCCAAAACCGTTGATATGTGGCCTCTAGCGGGTGCAACTCTTTGCGTCCGTCCATGTAGTAGCCAACCCATTCGGCCAGACGCTGACCCGCCCGGCGGCAGGCCTCTTTTGCGTGCTCGGCACGTGGTTCACCTGCGACAACGGCACCATAGTGCAGGCTTTCCTTTTTAGCCACGTAGTCAGTGATACCGAACACGAAGTAGCCCATATTCATCATCATAAGGCTCAGCGCATTGCATGTGAGTTCTCCACCACCTCCAAGGCTTCCTGCCGAAGTAAAGGGTACGGCAAACTTTCCGTCGGTTTTAAACCAAATATCGGCAACGCGGGTGTCCCACCACTTTTTCATTTTCCATGAAATGCCCGCGAAATGCGTCGGGCAGCCGATCGCAATGCCATCTGCCCAGAAAACATCTTCTGTTTCGGCCTCATCTACATGCCGGACACGGACCTCCATGCCGTCAACACGCTCAATGCCTTCTTTGACCAGCGGCACCATTGTCGAGGTAAATTTGCGATCGCTTTCGCTATCGTAGATGATCAGAATTTTTCCCAAAGTCTCTCTCCTATTGGTCGTCACGGAGGCGTTTCTGCCTAAGTTCTGACCCTGAGAATTGACGGAAAACCCGATTCTGTCAGTTCAAACTAGCCGATTGATGACCATATTTTATACTATACCAATATATGAGCATGATGTACTTCATCTACGCTGTGGTTTGAAACCCAGCCGCGCGAATAGCAGCCTCTGCACATTCCACGTCTTCTTGGTCTGCAGCACCAGATACTCCGATACCTCCGATGCAGACACCATCGCTAAAAATTGCCACACCGCCGTGCCATGTGATCAGGCGATCTCTTGTTCCGATTCCAAGACTGAGAGTTGGCTTTTCAGACATACGCGTGCCGAAATCACCCGACGCTTTGCGCAATGTGGCTGCGGTAAATGCTTTGTCCATCGCAAAGCTTTCCGCAGGTGCAATCACGTTATCGGTTCTTAAAAAAGCAACAAGACCACCGCGTGGGTCACACACGGCGGCCGTCACATCCCATCCATTCGACTTTGCGTGTTCAACGGCAGTTTTCACCATGGCGAGCGCTTCATCTGCACCAATTTCACATCTGGTGACGGTCATTATTCTCTCCAAACTGGGTTATCTGATCAGGATTGCGCGGAAGTCATTCACATTCGTTCCGGTCGGGCCAGGGGCGAAAATATCGCCGATGGCATCAAACGCAGTAAAGGCGTCGTTATTGGCCAATGCCGCGGCGGGATCGATTCCCGCTGCACGCATCCGGGATGCGGATGTTCCGTCTACGAAGGCCCCTGCATTGTCTTCGGAACCGTCGATGCCGTCGGTATCTGCGGCAATGGCAGAAATGCCCTTTGTCCCATCAATTTCGATTGCAAAAGACAAAAGGAATTCTGTGTTCCGCCCGCCTTTGCCAGAGCCTGCCAATGTTACGGTCGTTTCCCCACCGGAAAGCAGCGTGATTGGTGCGTTGAAAGGACGATTGCGATGCTTCACTTCCCTGGCCAGCGCGGCGTGCATTTTGGCGACTTCGCGGGCCTCGCCTTCGATCGAGTCGGACAGAATAACCGCAGGTATGCCCATTTCTACACTCGTCTTTTCAGCGGCTTCCAGCGACCGGGCGGCGGATGCAATGACAATCACCTGGTCATTTTTAAACGACGGATCATCTGTCGATGGCGCGGAATCTGTCGTGGTCTTTAAAAAATCACTAATCGACGCGGGCAAACTGATTTTGTAATTGGAAATTGCGTTGAGCACCGCCTCTGCGTTCGAAGCGGCAGGTACGGTAGGACCCGAGGCTACATCTGCCGGGTCATCACCCGGCACATCCGATACGATCAGACTAACTACGCCCGCAGGGTGGGCAGCGGCGGCCAATCGCCCCCCTTTAATGCGGCTGACACGCTTGCGGATCATATTCATGACCGAAATAGGCGCACCTGACGCTAAAAGAGATTTGTTCAGCTCTATTTCATCATTCAGCGTCAGCCCCTCGGCCGGGGCCGTCAGCAATGCGGATCCTCCACCAGAAATCAGAGCAATGACCAGATCGTCGGCAGTGAGCCCCTGAACCGCATCAAACATCGCTTGTGACGCGACCATACCAGCGTTGTCGGGTACAGGGTGGGAGGCTTCAAGAATGCGGATGCTTTGACACTTGGCGCCAAAGCCGTAGCGGGTGACGACCACCCCCTCTAGCGGTCCATCCCAAAGCTCTTCAAGCGCGGCAGCCATTTGTGCCGACCCTTTGCCGGCGCCGATGACCACAACACGCCCCTTGGGTTTCGCAGGCAGATGCGCTGCGAGCGCTACCTTTGGATCAGCCGCCAGGATGGCGCTGTCAAACAGCGCAGAAAGATAAGACCGGTCTTCTTGTTGCATTAGACTTCAATATCACAAACGAACACGCTGTCAGCGCCGTTGGCCAAACTTGCCACGATCCGTCCGCCGATGGCCTGATGCACGTCGTCCTCTAAGTAAACATTACGCACAGTTTCATCCCTGAAATCGAACCAGAACATATCGCGGAAGTCACGCACAAGCGGGTCCTCAACGCTGACATTCTTGCGGGTTTGAAAGTCGACAATGCCGTCGATGTGATCGGACAGACCCGCCAATTCATCGTAAAGATTTTGCTTTGTCTGCTCTGTCGTTCCGTCGGCAAATTGCAGAAATACCAAATGTCGGATCATGTTTACTTTCCTATCGAATTCAGAATGATGGCGTGCGTTTTTCACGAAACGCAGCCAAGCCTTCCACCAGATCGCTTTCCATCGCGGCAGCCCAGCCACCGAGGGATTCAATCACGCGTTCGCGTTCTTCACCTTCGGCGGCGTTAATCAGCATTTTGGAAATCATTGTAGCCTTGGGGCTGCGCTTCAGCACTTTGTTGGCAAGGTCTTTGGCAGATGTCATGCCTGCGCCGCTATCCACGACCTGATCTACAAGGCCCAGATGCGGCGCAGCATCTGCATTGAATATTTCGCCAAACAACGT
>WTIQ01000111.1 GCA_011525185.1 Paracoccaceae bacterium
ACATTGGTGCCGATGTGGAACCAGGTGATATTCTCGTAGGTAAAATCACGCCAAAGGGTGAAAGCCCGATGACGCCAGAGGAAAAACTCCTTCGTGCGATCTTTGGGGAGAAAGCCTCGGATGTGCGTGACACGTCTTTGCGGGTAAAGCCTGGCGATTTTGGGACCGTCGTTGAAGTACGTGTCTTTAATCGTCATGGTGTGGATAAAGATGAGCGTGCTGTTCAGATTGAACGGGAAGAGGTAGAGCGCCTTGCCCGTGACCGTGATGACGAACTTGCGATTTTGGATCGTAACATCTACGCCCGCTTGGAAAATCTCATCCATGGAAAGACTGCTGTTAAGGGACCAAAAGGTGTCAAGCCGAATTCAGTCATAAACGATGATCTTTTGAGCATGTTGTCACGCGGTCAGTGGTGGCAGTTGGCTCTGGAAGATGAGTGCGATGCGCAAATCATGGAAGCGTTGCACGATCAGTATGAGGCGCAAAAGCGCACACTTGATGCGCGTTTTGAGGATAAGGTCGACAAAGTGCGCCGTGGTGACGATCTGCCGCCTGGTGTCATGAAAATGGTCAAAGTCTTCATTGCAGTGAAACGTAAACTTCAGCCTGGCGACAAAATGGCGGGCCGTCACGGCAACAAAGGCGTGATTTCAAAAGTTGTTCCTATGGAAGACATGCCGTTCTTAGAGGATGGTACTCCTGTAGACTTCTGCTTGAACCCGCTTGGCGTGCCGTCTCGGATGAATGTTGGGCAGATCCTTGAAACGCATATGGGCTGGGCTGCCCGCGGTTTGGGGATCAAGGTCGATGATGCCTTGCAAGATTATCGCCGCTCTGGTGATCTTACACCCGTGCGTGAAGCCATGCGCATTGCTTATGGTGAAGACGCCTATGGGGATGGCATTGGCGACATGGATGAAAAAGCGCTTGTGGAAGCGGCTGACAATGTGGCCCGTGGCGTGCCGATTGCAACGCCTGTCTTTGACGGGGCGAAGGAAGTCGATGTCAACGATGCGCTTGTGCGCGCAGGCTTTGATACCTCTGGTCAGTCCATCCTCTTTGATGGTCGCACAGGTGAGCAGTTTAGCCGCCCCGTTACCGTGGGTGTGAAGTATCTGCTTAAACTGCACCATCTGGTGGATGACAAAATCCATGCCCGTTCAACGGGTCCATACAGCCTTGTCACGCAGCAGCCTTTGGGTGGTAAAGCCCAGTTCGGTGGACAGCGCTTTGGTGAGATGGAAGTTTGGGCGTTGGAGGCCTATGGCGCAGCCTATACCTTGCAAGAGATGCTCACAGTCAAATCTGACGATGTGGCGGGTCGAACCAAGGTATATGAGTCAATCGTTAAGGGTGAAGACAACTTTGAAGCTGGTGTTCCAGAGAGCTTTAACGTGCTCGTCAAAGAAGTCCGCGGCCTTGGCCTGAATATGGAACTCCTGGACGCGGAGGACGATCACTGAGCCCGACAGAGCTGTGTGATTCCCCCCTTCGTCCCAAATTTGAGGAATTCAAAATGAACCAGGAACTTACAAATAACCCATTTAACCCACTGACCTCAAACAAGGTCTTTGACGAGATAAAAGTATCTTTGGCCAGCCCAGAGCGTATCCTGTCGTGGTCTTTTGGTGAGATAAAGAAACCAGAAACGATCAACTATAGAACGTTTAAGCCTGAGCGGGATGGTCTTTTCTGTGCTCGTATTTTCGGGCCGACCAAAGACTACGAGTGTCTCTGCGGTAAATATAAACGCATGAAGTATCGCGGTGTTGTCTGCGAAAAATGTGGGGTCGAAGTGACTTTGCAAAAAGTGCGCCGCGAACGTATGGGCCACATTGAGCTTGCCTCACCTGTTGCGCATATTTGGTTTTTGAAATCGTTGCCAAGCCGTATTGGACTTATGCTTGATATGACCCTTCGGGATCTTGAGCGCGTTCTTTATTTCGAAAACTACGTGGTAATTGAGCCTGGCCTGACGGATCTTCATTACGGTCAGATGATGACCGAAGAAGAGTATATGGATGCGCAAGATACCTACGGGATGGACGCCTTTACCGCAAATATCGGTGCCGAGGCGATCCGTGAAATGTTGGCAGCCATTGATCTTGAAGCCGAAGCAGATCAGCTTCGCGCAGAGCTGAAAGAGGCCACAGGCGAGCTAAAGCCGAAAAAGATCATCAAGCGTTTGAAAGTGGTCGAAAGCTTTTTAGAATCTGGCAATCGTCCTGAATGGATGATCTTGACAGTCGTTCCAGTCATTCCACCAGAATTGCGCCCTCTTGTTCCGTTGGATGGGGGCCGGTTTGCCACGTCAGATCTGAACGATCTCTATCGTCGTGTGATCAACCGTAACAACCGTCTTAAGCGTCTTATTGAGCTGCGTGCGCCAGACATTATTGTGCGTAACGAAAAGCGGATGCTGCAAGAGTCGGTTGATGCGCTGTTTGACAATGGGCGTCGTGGTCGCGTAATCACGGGGGCCAACAAACGACCGCTCAAATCGCTTTCAGATATGTTGAAAGGGAAGCAGGGTCGTTTCCGTCAAAACCTTTTGGGTAAACGGGTCGACTTTTCTGGCCGCTCTGTGATCGTAACGGGGCCAGAACTCAAGTTGCATCAATGTGGTTTGCCTAAAAAAATGGCGCTGGAGCTCTTCAAACCCTTCATTTACAGCCGGCTAGAGGCAAAGGGTCTCTCAAGCACGGTTAAGCAGGCGAAAAAGCTCGTAGAAAAAGAGCGCCCTGAAGTCTAGGATATATTGGATGAAGTGATCCGCGAACATCCTGTGATGCTCAACCGTGCGCCAACGCTGCACCGTCTTGGTATTCAAGCATTTGAACCGGTTCTGATTGAGG
>WTIQ01000097.1 GCA_011525185.1 Paracoccaceae bacterium
ATCACACTGGCGGGCAAAACGGGATGTGCGGCCCATCCTCTCTTGGACCGCTTTATGACCCGTTACACAGCCGCTTATGAAAACGAAATCAACGCCTTTGTTGAAGCTGTGAAAGACAAAACAGAGCCGCCCACAACTGGGCGCGATGGTTTGGAGGCGTTACGACTCGCGGAGGCGGCTTTGGAGGCTACAAAAACAGGACGTGCCGTTAAATTAGAGGAGGTTTTGCCGTGAAAGATCATCACGTGACGGGGCATAAAGGCTATTTTGGCAAAAGCGACTGTTCGGCCGAGGCGTTCTTGGACTTGCTTGAGGATCGCCTCTCTGTCAGCGAACTGAACTTCGCTGGAAGTGTAGAGAAAAATATTCCCATTTATGCGGCCTCTGACATTGAACCTATCCTTGCGTCAGATCAGAGACAGGCGCTTATGGCAGAGTGGGCCTATGTGTTTTCACAGCGCTCTGGCATCGTAGTGATTAAGGGCGCTTTGAGCGATATGGAGACCATCGATCAAACAACGGAGCTCTTCAATACCATCATCGAGGAAGAGCGCTTGGAAAGCTCTGGCGGCGATCATTTTGGGGAGCGCGGGGCAAACGACCGTATTTGGAATTCACTGCAAAAACTGTGTCTGCGTGATCCCAAACTCTTTGCACGTTATTTTGCCTCGCCCGCGATTGCGGCTGTGTCAGAAGCTTGGCTTGGGCCTTGGTCGCAAATGACTACCCAAGTCAACCTTGTGCGTCCAGGCGGAAAACCACAGGTCTGTCATCGTGATTATCACTTAGGCTTTATGACCTTGGAACAGGCCGAACGCTTTCCCGCCCATGCCCATCTGTTTTCTGGCGGGCTTACGCTGCAAGGCGCGATTGCCCATTGTGATGTCCCTATCGAAAGCGGCCCCACAAAACTGTTGCCCAATTCACAACGCTTTGCGGCGGGCTATATCGCGGCGCAATTGCCAGAATTTAGAGAGATTTTTGAAGAGCGTTTTGTACAACTGCCCCTCGAAAAAGGTGACACTCTCTTTTTCAACCCAGCGCTCTTTCATGCGGCGGGGGAAAACAGTTCTTCAGATATTCATCGTATGGTCAACTTACTGCAAGTCTCCTCCCCCATGGGACGCTCACTGGAGCAAATAGACCGCCCCTCCATGCTCAAGGCGCTTTATCCTGCGCTGGCAGAGCTGAACTTACCCCGAGACCAGCTTGATGCGGTTGTTGCCGCCTCCGCGGAGGCCTATCCCTTTCCAACGAATTTAGATACCGATCCTCCCATTGGGGGGCTTGCCTCGGAAAGTCAAGCTGAGCTGGTGAAACGCGCCCTTTCAGAAGGGATGACACATGAGACGTTTAACGCCGCTCTTGATCAGAATTTTTCCAAACGTTTGCCTTAAGGACTCTGCCTAATATGCCCAATTTACTGCGCAGACCCCAAGCCAATAGAGGACTATGTCACAGCATTACTCCCGCTCAAGCAGGTTGGTCATATGTTGGATTTTCCCTTTATCAGCTCAAAGCAGGAGAGCGCATTTCAGAACAAACGGGCGATAGAGAGGTCATTTTGGTCATGGTCGAGGGCAAGGCAGCTATAAAGACCTCGAACCAAGATTGGGGGACGCTGGGCGAACGCATGAGTGTGTGGGAGAAAACACCACCGCATGCGCTCTATGTGCCAAATGCCGAAACATGGGAGGCCACAGCAGAAAGCGATTGCGTGATTGCCGTCTGTAGCGCCCCTGGGCATGGATCACATAAAGCGCAAAGACTTGGGCCTGATGGCATTTCACTTGATACGCGCGGAAAAGGCTCCAACACGCGCTACATTCACAATATTGCGATGGAAGAGCGCGACGTGGCAGACAACCTTTTGGTCACCGAAGTCTTCACCCCAAATGGCAATTGGTCTTCCTATCCCTCACATCGCCATGACGAAGATAACTATCCTGAGATCACCTATCTCGAAGAAACCTATTATTTCCGCATTGCGCCAAAAGATGGCTTTGGCATCCAAAGGGTCTATACAGAAGACGACAGCTTGAACGAGACCATGACAGTCCGCGACCATGATGTGGTCTTGGTCCCCAAAGGCCACCACCCCTGCGCCGCGCCCTATGGCTTTGATATGTACTACCTCAACGTCATGGCAGGACCTTTACGCAAGTGGCGCTTTAAGCCCGATCCAAGCGTGAAATGGATCTTGGACCGTGACGGATAACCCTTATGCACTGAGCGGGCCGCATGCGCCCGAGGCGGTGCCCGTTAAGTGGTATCGGCCCAAAGTTGATCCCAGCGCGATCCGTGCCTTGATGCAAAAATCCGATAAAATTGCCCTGCGGGATACCGTGATCTGGCTTGGCCTCATGGCAGTAAGTGGCACAGCTGCTGCGCTCTTCTTCCCAAGCTGGTGGTCTTTACCCTTCTGGCTAATCTATGGCGTGCTTTACGGGTCAGCATCAGACTCACGCTGGCATGAATGCGGCCACAAGACTGCTTTCAAAACAGAATGGATGAATGCAGTCGTTTACCAGATTGCCAGTTTTATGTTGATCCGCAACCCCGTTGTCTGGCGCGCCAGCCATGTACGTCACCATACAGATACCATAGTCGTTGGCCGCGACCCCGAGATCGTCGCGATGCGACCTCCCGACCTATTGCGGGTGGCGCTTAACCTCTTTGGCATCATCGATACGCTCACACTTTTACGACGTATGGCCCTTCATGTGACAGGTCGTCTTCATCAAGATGAAGCGACCTATGTGCGCAAAGAGGATCAAAAGAAAGTGTTTTTCATCGCTCGCATATGGCTTGTCATTTATCTAGCAACCGCTCTCAGCGCACTCGCTATGGGATCCATTGTCCCCGTCTTACTCATCGGATTACCCCGACTTTACGGAGCTTGGCATCATGTTTTGACAGGGCTTTTGCAGCATCTGGGACTGGCTGAAAACGTCAGCGATCACCGCCTTAACACCAGAACAGTTCTGATGAACCCAGTCAGCCGTTTTATCTATCTCAATATGAACTACCACCTTGAGCACCATCTCTTTACTATGGTGCCCTATTATAACCTGCCCAAACTGCACGCGCTCATTAAACACGACGTTCCAGCGCCAGAGCCCTCTATCTATGCAGCTTTTAAACGGTTAATGCCTGTCTTGATCCGTCAGTTAAAATACAAAGACGCTGTGATCATTCCTGATCTCCCCAAAAGCGCAACGCCTTACGGTGCAGATGTTGAGACCCTCAAACCGCACGCCGTCTAATACGTGTGAAAGATCTCTGCATAATAGACAATAATAGCACAAAACATCCTACTTGCTGCGACGATCAGGCCGCGCCTGCCTGCCCCTCGGCAGGCGCGTTCACCGTCTCAACTTATTGAACCATGGGAGGACGCGCCTCGGTCCATGCGCTTTTGTTTTGCGCAGACGCCACCGCTGCATGCACCGCTGCCATTGAGCGCAAGCCATCTTCTGCCGAAGGAAGCCCGTCGCGTGTTTCGCCACGGATTGCATCGGCAAGATCGCAATACATATTTGCCACCGCCATCGGAAAGCCTTCGGGATGAGCAATAGCCACGCGGCTGAGGCGGTCCGCCTCGCTCGATAAACCGCCCTCTCCTTTTTCGATAATCTGAGTGCGTCCACCCAGTGGTGTAAAAATCAATTGGTTGGGCTGCTCGGCAAACCACTTCAGCCCTCCTGTTTCGCCAAAGACTTGAATTTCAAATCCATGTTGCCGACCAATCGCTACAGATGAGGTCCAAAGCCGCCCAACCGTGCCACCGCTCATGCGGAAATTAACCATGGCATCATCCTCAAGTTCACGACTTGAGATAGTAGAGGCAAAGTCAGCCGAAAGGGTTTCGACTTGATCGTCACATAAAAAGCTCGCCATATGCAGCGCATGAATGCCACAATCGGCAAACTGACCAGAAATGCCCGCCATGGCAGGATCATAGCGCCAACGCACGCGCGGATTGTCTGCATCTTCTGCGTCCCCATGATGACCGTGGCTAAAATTCGTCACAACAAGACGGATTTTACCCAGCTCTCCTGCGCGAATCATCGCACGGGCTTGACGGATCATCGGATAGGCAGAATAGCAATAATTCACTGCGCAAATCTTGCCCGACGCCTGCGCGATGCGCACAATCTCTTCGCCTTCCTCGACGGTCATTGTCATTGGCTTTTCACACAGAACGTTAAAGCCTGCCTCCAGAAAGCTCTTGGTGATTTCAAAATGCGTGGCATTCGGCGTTGCAACGGTGACAAGGTCCACTCGATCGTCGCGGTCTCTTTCACCCGCCAACATCTCTTTCCAATCGCCATAGGCACGCGAAGCATCAATGCCCAAGCTCTGCGCATAGGCGCGCCCAGCCTCTGGACGATGATCTAAGGCCCCCGCTGCAAACTGAAACAAACCATCAGCCTGCGCCCCCAATCTATGGGCTGGCCCAATTTGACTGCCCTCGCCGCCGCCAATCATTCCCCAACTTAGTTTCGTCATCACTAAAGGTCCTTATTCAAATCCAATGCTTTGCAGATATTCACGGTTCTTACGCGCATCCCCAAGACTATCTGGGTTGAGCGTAGGGTCGCAATCCTGCTCAATGGTGCACCACCCTTCAAATCCGCTTTCAAGCAGCAAACTGCGCACCGCGGGAAGGTCCACTTCCCCTTCTTCGAGTGTACAAAAGATGCCTTGCCCACAGGCATCATAAAACCCTGTACGGTTCTCAATCACCTTTGCTTTCACCTTTGGATCAGTGGATTTGAAATGTACGTAAGTAATCCGTTCCAAATGTCTTTTCATAAAGGCAACGGGATCAAAGCCCGCATAGGTGCAATGCCCCGTATCCAAGCAGAGCTTCATCACATTTGGATCGACCTCTGCTAGGAGGCGCTCAATTTCTGGCTCAAAATCCATGAAACCAGCAGCATGGGGGTGCAATTCGGGGATCAAACCATAGTCCTCAGCCCCCATTCGGGCTATAGTAACAAGACGATCACGATAAGCCGCCCATTCTGCATCATCCATTTGTTCAGCCTCACTGGCCCGCCCCGCTGTCGGAGCACGGCGCTCTGAAATAGAATCAATCAGCACAAAATGCTCAGCCCCATGGGCCTTGAGTGCTTCACAAGTACGCTTGGCCCCGTCAAGCACATCGTCCCATTGGGCAGGATCGTGAAAAGCGCGAAAAACCACTCCACCGATGAGCTCAAGGCCAAACTCATCCAAAGCCTCCGACAATTCTACTGGGTCTTCTGGCATAAACCCGACAGGACCGAGTTCTATTCCTTTATATCCTGCCTGGGCACATTCACTCAGCACTGTGCGCCATGACGGATTGCGCGGATCATTTGCAAATTCCACGCCCCATGAACACGGAGCATTTCCGATTCTGATCGACATTTTGGTCTCCTTAAACCTGAGTGACGGGAACCCAGCCCCCGTTTTTTGCGGATGTTTGCACCGCTGCAATCACTTCTGCAACGGCTAAACCATCCTGAAAATTTGGCCAAATAGACTTGCCTTCTTCAATTGCTGTGAGGAAGTCCTTGGCCTCTATGATAATGGTGTCCTGATAGCCTGTTCCATGTCCTGGCCCAAGGCAAAAAGGCTCATAGTCGGGATGTTCCGGTCCTGCAAGAATTTTGCGAAACCCGCGCGTTGCCTCAGGACCCGACGCGCGATAGAGCCACAGCGCATTTTGATCTTCTTGATCGAAACGAATGGCCCCTTTTGTGCCGTAAATATCATAAGCGTACCCCATCTTACGCCCCGTTGCGATGCGGCTGGAATAAATATGTCCCATAACGCCACTTTTGAAACGACACATAATTGAAGCGTGATCATCGTTCGTCACCTGGCCACCAGGACGGGTGTCGTGCACTGTTTCAATATCAGCCATGACCTTTTCAATCGGCCCCATCAAGGCAAGAGCTGCATTTATCGGATGGGGCGCAAGATCGCCCATATTGCCATTGGCCTCGCCCGCACAGCGCCAATTGAAAGGTTCATCAGGACGGGCCAAAAAATCTTCTTCATGCATCCCGCGGAACCACGTGATGTCGCCAATCTCACCCTCTTGGATCAAGCGTCGGGCGAATTGGCTTGCAGGAGTTCGAATGTAGTTAAAGCCAATCATATTCACAACACCAGCGCTCTGAGCAGCTGCCGCCATGGCGCGTGCATCCTCTTGGGTTTCAGCAAGGGGCTTTTCACACAGAACGGGTTTTTTAAGCGCAAAAGCGGCCTCAGCGATGGCGCGATGGGTGTCTTGCGGAGACGCGATAATAACCGCTTCGACAGCAGGGTCAGCCACCAGCTCTTGCCAATCACGTGCTGCTTTCTCAAAGCCATACATTTCTTTATATCGCTCTGCGCTGGCCTGTGAGGTCGCTGCAACCGATACCAAACGGGGCCGCAATTTTGTGTTAAAAACAGCCCCTACACAAGACATTGCGACAGCATGGGCTTTGCCCATGTAGCCACCACCAATGATGCCAATTCCTATCTCTGTCATATCTGTTTCTTTGATGTCTGATTAATATTGCAACCGGTTGCATAACCTGTAAACTTGATGCCAGTTCGACGCAAGCGACAATGAGTCGACTGGTTCTTTTTTCGGAACATGCATTACTCGGGAGACTTGGATCATTTATGGGATACATCCATTTAACAACAGCTCAGGCCATTATCAAATGGCTCGAAAATCAATATATCGAGATTGATGGAACAGAATACCGCGTCTGTGGTGGAGGCTTTGGGATCTTTGGCCATGGCAATGTGACATGTCTTGGCGAGGCCTTGAATACGCGGCGTGAAGAGCTTCCACTTTACCGTGGGCAAAATGAACAAAGCATGGGATTTGCCGCAGCGGGATATGCAAAGCAGTGGCTACGGCAACGCTTCATGTTTTGTACCGCCTCAGCTGGTCCTGGCACGCTCAATCTGGTGACAGCCGCTGCGCTGGCCCATGCCAATCGCTTACCCATGCTTCTTTTATGTGGCGATACCTTTTTGACCCGCCTGCCCGATCCAGTCTTGCAGCAGATGGAAAACTTCAATGATCCGACCTTTGGCGCAAATGATGCCTTTAAACCGATCACTCGGTATTGGGATCGCATCACACATCCTGCTCAGGTGATTCAATCGCTTCCAAATGCTTTGGCAACTTTGCTGGATCCCGCAGATTGCGGCCCTGCTTTCCTTGGCCTTCCCCAAGATGTGCAAGGGTGGAGCTATGAGTATCCAGAGGTCTTTTTTGAAAAGAAAGTACATCGGATCAGACGGCAATCCCCCGACACAGAGGAGATCAAAGACGCAGCTGCGCTTTTGAAGGGGGCAAAACGCCCGCTCATTATTGCTGGCGGCGGCGTGCAGTATTCGCGTGCGACCAAAGAGTTAAACGATTTTGCCGAACACTATAACATCCCCGTCGTCGAAACCATTGCGGGGCGGGCCAATATGCTTCATGAGCATGCGCTCAATTGCGGCCCTATCGGTGTTACGGGATCCAATTCGGCAAATGCTCTTGCAGAGAAGGCAGATGTCATCCTTGCCGTGGGAACGCGACTACAGGACTTTACCACGGGATCATGGACAGCTTTTGCAAAAGACGCTCAGTTTGTTTCAATCAATGCAGGACGCTTTGACGCCGTCAAACATCGTGCTCTGCCTGTTGTGGGAGACGCGAAACTCTCGCTAAATCACTTATCGGAGGCGCTCAGTTATGAAACGCCAACTGAATGGTCAGCCTTTGCCCAAGACGAGCGACGCAAATGGGACGCCTATGTAGACGAGAACATCTCATATGGTCACAATAAGCCCAATTCCTATGCGCAGGCCATTGGCGTGGTCAATGCGCTTTGTGATCCACGCGACCGCGTTGTTGCCGCCGCCGGCGGCCTGCCCGCGGAAGTGACTGCAAATTGGCGCACGCTAAATCTTGGCACTGTTGATGTCGAGTTTGGCTTTTCCTGCATGGGCTATGAAATTGCGGGCGCATGGGGCACGCGGATTGCGCAGAGCGAACGGGAGCCCGAGAAAGACACGATCTCGTTTTGTGGTGATGGGTCATATCTCATGCTCAATTCCGATATTTACTCCTCTGTTCTCAGTCAAAAAAAGCTTATCCTGCTCGTCTTGGACAATGGCGGCTTTGCGGTCATCAATAAGCTGCAAAACAATACGGGGAACGAGAGCTTTAATAATCTCTTTGTGGATTGCCCAACCATTCCAGAGGCCTTTGGTGTGGATTTTGTGAGCCATGCCCGCTCAATGGGGGCACATGCCGAGAAAGTAGCGAACCCAGAGGCGCTAAAAGAGGCCTTTCAACGGGCCAAAGACAGTGAAAAGACCTATGTCATCGTGATGGATGTGGATGCCTATGAGGGCTGGACCGCTGAAGGGCACACATGGTGGGAAGTTGGAACGCCTGAAGTGAGCGAGAATGACGCCGTGCGCCAAGGCCACAAAGACGTGGAAGCCGAACGGGTCAAACAAAGGCGGGGCGTCTAATGTCCCTTATAGAACGCATTGCGCAAAAATCTTTTGTGGTCTTTGGTCGGGCGGGCCTTGATCTCTTTGCTGATCCTATTGGCGCACAGGCAGAAACGGCAGAGACCTTTCGCGCGGACCTAGGAGGCTCTTCGGCCAATATCTGCGTTGGCCTTTCAAAACTGGGATGCGCATCCGCTTTGGTCACTTCTGTCTCGGATGATGTGGTGGGCCGCTTTTGCCTAAATCGGCTACACCATTACAATGTTGAGACACAATATGTCACAACAAAAGCAGGCGAACACCGAACCTCTCTCGCAGTCTATGAAAGTCGATTAGAGGATTTTCAGCTCTGTTTGTACCGAAACAATGCCGTCGATTTCCAAGTCACCGATGAAGATGCAGAACGGGTCGCTTATAGCGATTATGGCGCCTTAATCACGGCGGGAACCGTTTTTGCGAGCGAGCCATCGCGCGGCTCGACCTTTCACGCCTTTGAACTGGCAAAAAAAGCAGGCTTGCCGATCATCTTTGACATCGACTATCGCCCCTATTCTTGGCCCTCCCCTGAGGTGGCCTCTGAGGTTTTGTCAAAAGCGGGGGAAGCCAGTGATCTCATTGTCGGAAATGACGAAGAATTCGGTTTTATGGCAGGAGACTACGAAAAGGGCCTAGAAAAGGCGCGTGCGCTGGCCGCACTCGGCAAGCTTGTCATTTACAAAATGGGCCAGAGCGGTGCGATCACCTTTTATGAAGGACAAGAAATCCGCACTGGAATTTACCCCGTCACAGCCATCAAACCAAACGGCGCGGGGGACAGCTTCCTCTCGGGACTGCTCGCCTCGCTTGCGCATGGCTATGATTTGAGAGAAGCAATTTTACGTGGCTCTGCCTGTGCCTCGATTGTTGTCTCAAACGCAGGCTGCGCCCCGCCTATGCCCACAACATCAGAACTTAACGCATTTCTCGCCCAGAGCGACGGACCGACACAGGTTTAAATTGGAGATCCCATATGCATATTGCCCCCTTTGACAACCAAAACAAAGCGATCGTCGATATAGACGACAGCACGGTCCCGCTCAATTATTTCAACATTGTCAAACTGAAAAAAGGCGAAACATTCCACTACCAAGTCCCAGGCTATGAAACCTGCATCGTGCCTGCAACAGGCAGCGTTGATATTGAGGTTGAAGGGCTCTCCTTTAGCGCATTAGGGAACAGAGGCGAAGATGTCTGGGATGGTGAGCCAGAAGGGGTATATATCCCCTCTGGTGCAAAGGTGAACATGACCTGTGTCTCTGAGGCCACCGAGACCTTTGTGGCGGGGGCGAAATATGACAAAGTGCTTGAGCCCTTTGATGTGCGTGAGCATGATCTCGTGCAATATGGGAGCGATGACACCAAAACGCATCGCAAAATCAAACATATTCTTGGTCAAAAGCAGCATGACAAAGTGGGCCGGCTCTTGGTGAGTGAATTGTTCACGGTTGGACAAGGAGGATGGTCAGGCTTTCCGTCGCATAAACACGATACCAACCGCCTGCCCGATGAAACCCGCCATGATGAGACCTATAATTTTCGCTTCAAGCCAAATTGGGGTTCTGGGCTGCAAATGCTGCAACGGGAAGATAACGCGCCAGGAGATGCCTATCACATCGTAGATGGTTCAACGATTTGCATCGATAATGGCTATCACCCCTGTGCTGTGCTGCCTGGGTATGAAATGTATTATTTCACCATCCTCGGGGGACTGACTCAGCGCTCGCTTATTCAATATTTTCAACCCACACATGCCTATCAAGTGGAAACAATCCCTGGCATCAAAGACATGATTGCAAAATTTAAATGACGCTAGCTACACTTCGGGATGTTTTGCAACCCGCCCTGAAAGGCGGATATGCGGTTGCTGGGGTTGTGACGCTGGGATGGGAAGATATGCGCGCCTTTGTTGAGGCCGCAGAAGAAGAAGGTGCGCCCCTCATTTTGCAAGCTGGCCCAAGTTGCCGCGAACATACGCCGCTCCCCATCCTTGGGAAAATGTTCAGATATCTTGCAGAAAGCGTATCGGTTCCAGTGGTCGCCCATCTGGACCACGGCTATACACTTGAAGATTGCAAAATAGCGCTGGACAGTGGCTTTACCTCGCTCATGTATGACGGCTCTCGAAAAGAGCTTGCGCAAAATATCGATGAAACGGCTGAGATTGCCGCAATGGCCCATGCGGCGGGTATTTCCTGTGAAGGTGAGATCGGCTTTGTTGGATATGCCAGTGGTGAAAACTCGCGCGGGACCGATCCCAAAGAAGCGGCACAATTTGCCGAGGAAACGCGTGTGGATGCGATGGCGGTCTCGGTGGGAAATGTCCATCTTCAGCAAAACAAAGAAGGCGGCTTAGACGAAGAACTGATCGCACGCATTGAGGCGGCGACACAAGTGCCCTTGGTCATTCACGGGGGATCAGGGGTGCCAATTGCCCAGCGCCAACGCCTCGCACGGCACTCATCGATCTGCAAATTCAACATCGGCACCGAGCTACGCATGGCCTTTGGC
>WTIQ01000394.1 GCA_011525185.1 Paracoccaceae bacterium
GGCTACAAATATTCTTTTTGGCATATGGTGGCGCGTTCACGTGCGTTAAACGAAACAGCTGAAGAAATTCTTGAAGAGATTAACTTGCAAAACAGGCGCGATACGCCCGCAGGGCTTTTGTCTTATGCAGAGCAACGTGCGCTTGAAATTGGGATCACGATTGCGGGGGGCGCGGATGTGATCATGTTGGATGAGCCTACCGCTGGGATGAGTCATTCAGAAACAGACTATATCGTCGGTCTTATTCGTAAAGTCACCGAGAACAAGACGCTTGTCATGGTGGAACATGACATGGGCGTCGTCTTTGGGTTGGCAGATCAAATCTCAGTCTTGGTTTATGGAGAAATCATTGCAACAGGAGCACCCGAGGAAGTCCGCGCAAATCCAAAGGTTCAAGAGGCCTACTTAGGGGCGGCATTAGAGGCGGAGCATTAGGATGTTAAACGTAAGCGATATGCACGCCTTCTATGGTAAGTCCCATATTTTGCAAGGCGTAAACCTCCAGATAGGACAAGGCGAAATTGTTGCACTTTTGGGTCGAAACGGCGTTGGCCGCTCCACAACGTGTAAGGCCATTATGGGAGAAGTCACGCCCCATGGATCCGTGGAATTTAAAGGCGCTGAGATTGCAGGAAAGCCAGCCTATGAGGTTGCCAATTTAGGCATCGGTTATGTTCCAGAAAATCGGGATATTTTTCCGGGCCTTACAACGCGACAAAACCTCATTCTTGGATTGAAGCCAGGTCAAAAAGACGGCGCCGGACGCTGGTCGATGAATGATATGTTTGAGATGTTTTCTAATCTCAAAGAGCGCGCGGATGTCGAAGCCAGCGTGTTATCGGGTGGTGAGCAACAAATGCTGACCATGTGTCGTACTTTAATGGGCGATCCAGACCTTGTTATGATCGATGAACCAACCGAGGGGCTTTCTCCGCAAATGGTTCAGCGGGTTGCATCGCTGTTGAAAGAGATTGCAAATCGAGGGATTGCAACGCTGCTTGTGGAACAAAAGCTGGCGATTGCAATGGATATTGCGGATCGCGTCTATGTCATGGGGCACGGTCAAGTCGTGTTTGAGGGCACCCCCGCTGATCTTAAAACCAATGAGGACATCCGCAAGGAATGGCTAGAAGTGTAATGTGATCGCCGCATTTATTGCGACGATAGATATAGGTCTAAATCGAATAACCCTTCTTTGCCAAAGAACATTTCTTCGCCGTAAAACAATGTTGGCGCGCCAAATAATCCGCGATCCGCGGCTTGGCTTGTAGCATCGATGAGGCCCTGTTTCACTTCTGGGTCTTGTGTCGCATTCATGATGTCCTGGGCCGGTAAACCTGCGGCTTCCAAAACCTCTGCAATGACCTGCGGATCGTCCATTTTCTTTTTGTTTTCCCACATCGCTTCAAAGACAGCTTTACGATAAGTCTCTGCTGTTTCGTGTGTATTCGTGTGAATGGCACCGCGCATCACGCCGATTGTCATAACAGGGAAATGGGGATTAGAGGCGTAAGGCAACTTGTGAAGCTTTACAAAGCGTCGCGTCTCATGGGCATTATAAGCCAATTTGCCTTTCACATCCCGAAAGGCTTCCATGGGACTGACGTTATTTGTGAGCTTAAAAAGCCCGCCCAGCAAAATCGGGCGGTATGTTATAGCCAACCCGTGCTTTTCTGCCAGAGCTGGCAGAAGCTTATAAACGAAGTAAGATTTTGGACTCCCAAAATCATAATAAAATTCAATATCTGCCATTACCAAGTTTCTCCATAGGGTCTAAGGTCAAGCTCATGGGTCCAGCCGTCGCGTGTTTGATGATAGAGCACCCAGTAGCTTTCTGCGACGGAGCGCGGTGACATGAGGGTGTCAGGCGGAAGATCATCTGGATTTTTGCCAGAGGCAGCGATCCGCTCGCGCACAAAAGCGGTGTCCACACCTGCATCAATAATGAGATGCGCGACATGGATGTTTTGGGGGCCAAACTCACGAGCCATGCTCTGAGCCAGCATGCGCAGCCCCGCTTTTCCCGCTGAAAAGGCGGAGTAGCCAGGTTTCCCGCGCATGCTTGCAGAGGCGCCTGTGAAAAAGATTTTGCCGCGACCGCGTCGGGCCATATAGCGCGCAGCCTCTCGTCCTGTGAAAAACCCGGCAAAGCAGGCCATTTCCCAGACCTTTCGAAACACCCGTGCGGTTGTCTCCATCAAGGGGAAGTAAACATTGCCGCCGACGTTAAAAATCACCAGATCAATGGGACCCACATTGGTTTCGATCTCTTTAAAAATCGCTTCTGTTTGCTCTTCGTCGCGGGCATCATGCGTGTAGCCATAAGCTTTGCCCCCCATGCCGCGTAGCTCATTTACGAGTGGTTCGAGCTTATGTCCATTACGACGACCCATACAAACAGTGAAGCCACCTTCCGCAAAGCGACGCGCGATAGCGGCCCCAATATAATCCCCTGTTCCGACAATGAAGACAATTGGTGCGCTCATTTGCGTTCTGCCATTTGAAACGCAGGGCGGGCGCTCAGCCGCTCAATATAAGCGGGCAAATGAGGTTTGTCTGCAATATCGACATTCGCACGAGAGGCCATAATAACCGCATGCCCTGTCATAAAATCAGCGGCCGTGATCTCATTTCCCGCCAAATAGGGTTTATCCGCCAGATTGTCGTTTATAGCGCTTAGCATCTGCCCCATCAGTTTCAGTGCCCGTTTTACATTTACCTCATTGCGTCGCTCTGGAGGCAATAGGATGGTTTCGACCACAAAGGTGTTCATTGGCGGCATGAGCATCCCTTCAGCGTAATGAAACCACTGCAAATATAGCGCAAAATTGGGATCTGTGGCTTTAGGC
>WTIQ01000127.1 GCA_011525185.1 Paracoccaceae bacterium
CATTATAGCAATAACGGGGAGGTTCTGTGTGTATTTAACTCAAGACCCCATATTAATAGTGGGTGCAGGTCCAGTTGGACTCACCCTCGCTTGGAGACTCACGCAGTTGGGTTTAAATGCGCAGGTCTTCGAGGCGGAGAATAAAATCACAGATCAATTGCGCGCGTCTACTTTTCATCCACCGACTCTTGACTACTTTGATAAGAGTGGGATAACAGCTGAATTGATAGCAGCAGGTAAAATTACACCGACTTGGCAAATTAGGATGCATACGAGTGGTGAGCGCGCAGAATTTGATCTTTCGGTTCTAAATGAAGATACGGCCCATCCCTATCGATTACAATGCCGTCAGGAATTACTGGCAAGAGCATTGGCTGCGCGACTTCCAAAAGATACCATCCATTTCAGCTCTTCTATTACAGCGGTATCGCAAGATAAAGATGGTGTGTCTATTATCTTAAATGATAAAGTAGTGCGCGGTAGTATACTAATTGGATGTGATGGAGCTCGCAGCATTGTTCGCAAAGCAATTGGCGCAGTTTTTGAGGGTGAAACTTATCCAGAAAACACAATTCTTGTAACCACTCATTTTCCTTTTGAAGATCATTTAGACGGGTTATCAGGGGTAAATTATATTTGGAAGCCAGGCGGCACCTATTCCCTGTTGCGACTGCCAGACCTTTGGCGTATTTCGCTGCACCCTACAGAGGGACAAACACCCGAAAAGGCATTAGAAGATAGTGCAATACGCGCGCAGACGCGTGAAGTTTTACCGCAAGCCGAAGACATCGATATTGTGGAAAAGCGAATTTATCGGGTACACCGACGTGTTGCCACACATTACCGTAAAAATCGGATATTCATTGCGGGGGACGCAGCACACCTCAATAGTCCCAAAGGTGGAATGGGAATGAACGGAGGCATTCATGATGCTTGGTGTCTTGCGGATTTGCTAATGGAGGTGGCAAATGGCGGCGATCCTGAGCGGTTAGACAAGTACGAGACACGTCGAAGACCAATTGCATGCGATGATATCGTTGCGCAGGCTGATAAAAATCGAGCTAGAATGAGCATTAAAAACGAGGCAAAACGCTATGAATACTTGAAAAGCTTACAAGATATTGCAGCCGATCCGATCAAAGCACGGAACTTTCTGCTGCGCTCTTCTATGATTGAAGGGCTAAGGCGATCGGAGATGTTATAATGAGTGGTGCTATTGCAATTCTAGGTGGCTGTGGCGGTATAGGGCGTGCATTGGTCACCGATGCCGTAAAAATTGGATACGAAGTGCATGTGATAGACCTACCACAGTCGATTGAGGCACATCCATTAGACGTTCCCACTATTTCTGCAGACGCGACCTCAGAGCTAGACCTAGCAAGAGCAGCCTCAGAATTGCCTTGTGGTCTAGCAGGGTTTGTTAATCTATCTGGGTTTATGTCTGATAATCAGAAGATTTCTGAAACAGGAGAAGATATATGGGAAGAGGTGCTTAAAGGTAATCTGACCTCAAGCTACAACGTGGTACGCGCAATACATTCAAAACTGAGTGATGGTGCTTCACTTGTCATGACCGGTTCTGGCTTAGGGCATTTCGCTCGCCCAGGTTATGGACCTTATGCTGTAGCCAAAGCGGGGATCGCGGCATTGACACGACAAATTGCGCTCGATTTAGCGCCGGGTATAAGAGCAAATTGTGTGGCTCCTTCCGCTGTCGATACCGCATTTTTGCGCGGTGGCACGGGACGTTCTGATGAGAAACAGCAAATGCGGATAGACCTTGCCGCATATGTTGACAAGATTCCGTTGGGCCGTATCGCAGAGCCAGCAGATATTACAGGTCCTATTCTTTTTCTTTTATCAGATGCATCACGTTACATAACAGGACAGGTGATTCACGTGAATGGGGGCACTTTTATGCCATGACTAGCAAAACTTCATTTGAGCTTCCTATTACGCCCCAATCTCAAGTCTCTGGTTGGGCAGGAGATAGGGCAACGCTTGGCGGTGGTCCGGAATTACCTGTTTTTTATCCGGCGACAGGCCAGAAGATCTCAGTTGTTATTGAAGATAATGAGGCATCAGTCGATAAAGCTGTGACCACAGCACGACGGGCTTTTGATAAGGGCTCTTGGCCAGGTCTCTCCACCGCGGAGCGAATTACTGTTTTAGAACGCTGCGGTCAGGTGATACGCGAGAATGCTGATGAGTTGGCACGGCTTGAATGCGCTGCCACTGGATTAATATTGCGCGAGTTGAGAGAACGGCATATGGTTCGGGCTGCTCAAAATTTTCGATTTTTTGCAGACTATATTAGTCAACGTTCAGGTGAGCGTTATGACCAAACGCCTGGATACCTGACAACAGTTGTCCGAGAGCCAGTCGGAGTAGCTGCCTTAATTGCGCCATGGAATGCGCCAGTGGCATTAGCTACAATGAAAATTGCTGCTGCGTTATCTTTTGGCAATACTTGCGTACTTAAACCTTCCGAACAAACGCCACTGGCCTTGGAACGCCTTGTTACTCTTCTGCAAGAGGTATTGCCCGAAGGTGTATTATCACTTGTCAATGGACGTGGTCCTGTCACCGGGGCTGCTTTGGTAAATCATCACGGAGTTGATCTGGTTAGCTTTACTGGCGGGACGGAGACTGGGCGTGAAATTATGTCTGCTGCAGGTCGACGTCTTGTGCCAGCCACCATGGAACTTGGTGGCAAATCTGCAAATATAATTTTTGCCAGTGCAGATTATGAACGAGCCATTGATGGCGCTTTGTTGGGCATTTTCTCAAATAACGGACAACAGTGCCTTGCAGGGTCACGAATTCTTGTAGAGCGGTCTATCTT
>WTIQ01000224.1 GCA_011525185.1 Paracoccaceae bacterium
ATAATCAAGAGTGCAAAAGGCATAAGATAAGGCAGGGCCAGTTCGATCAGTTGAGCGATGCCATAAGCCACCAAGAGGGCAAACAAAAGCTGAAGGATCAAAAAGCCCACAGGATAGAGCGCAGCGATAATCGGTCCTTTTCGCAACGTCATAAGGTCAAAGAGTGTACCCGATCTTATGTAAATCCATGCTGTTTTTGCCAAACTCCAATAGGTTGCAACAATCCCCGACGACATGGAGGTCTTTACAATGTCGGACCAGCCCAAGATTTCGATGACAGCTTCACTGCTTCTCTGCGTACCCTCGTCGTTTAAAGACACCGACCAGCCGTATCCGTCTTTTAGTGCAGAGGCTTTTTGTTCGACTTGGTATCCAGAAATGCGAGCTTGTTTTTGAGATTCGCTGCGATAAAGCTCGCGGTAGCGACGCGGCGGATGAGGATCAAACCCTGGTATATAAAAAACGCGCCGTTTCACGTGGTCCTAACTCATAAGCTTGCTCAGAATATAGCCTTAGCTTGGTAAAGCAAGAGCTACCCCAATCGGGACAAAATTGGAAACTTATCCAAAAGCCAGTAAGAAATATCTGCAAACCCACCGCTTAACATCAAAATACCAATGGTCCAGAGCAACAGCCCCATTGTCTTTTCAATCATACTCATGTGGGATTTAAACCATGTCAGAACCCTAGACATTCTGTTCACAAACAATGCGAAGATCAAAAAAGGGACCCCAAGTCCAGCCGCATAAACCCCCAAAAGAACAGTTCCTTTCACAAGAGACGCCTCGCTGGCGGCAAGTGTGAGAATTGCAGAGAGTTGAGGCCCAATACAGGGAGTCCATCCAAATGCAAAGGCGAGGCCCAGCAAATAGGCGCCAAAGGCGCTTCCCCCTGCCGCATCGCTCTGCACTCGCATTTCACGATCTAGAAATCCAATCTTTATAATTCCAACAAAATGAAGGCCAAAGACCATAACAAGCAGACCTGCAACGGTATTAAAGGTAGATTGATACGATAAAAACAGGGTGCCCATTGCAGAAGCAGTGAAGCCAAGGATTAAGAAGACGGTTGAAAGTCCAAGAACAAAGAAAAGCGCTGTTACAGTGACTGTCAACGTATTTTTACGCTCTGACATGTCACTGATCGACACCCCGCTTATATACGCAAGATAGGGCGGTACGATCGGCAAAACGCAGGGACTTAGAAACGAAATAATGCCCGCCACAAGAGCAACGATAAGCGCGGGCACCATCCCTGCATCAATCAGATCAATTCCAAACATGGTGGCCGTGTATCTCATCCAAGCGAAAAGGTCATGTGTAATAGTGTCCTATCTTATCATTGGACAAATTTTGAGAATGGCCCTACATCACCACTGTGATGAAGACATTTGATGCAATAGGCCTTCTGTGCCCTCTACCCGTTCTGAAATTGCGCAAGCAACTCAAATCGCTTGCGGTAGGTGAACGTATTGAAATGCTGGCAGATGATCCTGCTGCTTGGGTCGATGTGCCCCACTTTTGCGCGGAAAACGGCCACACGCTTTGTGAAACGCGCGAAAATAGTGATGGAAGCACAAGCTACATCGTCGAAAAGCGATGAAAGAGCCTGTGCTATCCGTTAAACCCTAGACCACCAGCCGCGGCGCTTGGGCTTGTTCTCAACCGCATTGTCAGCTTCATTCTCTGAGGCTTGAGTGCTCACCTCGCTCTCACTGGCGTCGCTTGATGCACTCTCTGTGTCACCTTTGTCCACAGATTCAGTCTCTGGCGCGGCCTCTGGTGACGCACTGCGCGCATCTGGCTTTGCATCCTCCGCAGGTGGTGCTGTTTTTTGCATTTTCTCTGGGCCCGCCTCACCCGTTTCTTCAGACGCCTTTTCAACTTTCTTTTTAGGGCTGCGCTTGCGTTTCTTTACGGACTTTTTCTCTGTCTTGTCAGCCTCGGCATCTTGGATCGCCTTATCGCTTTCCCCTTCAACATTTACCTCAGCATCACTCACCTTGAGATCATCAGTGCCGGCGTCTAAGGTGCTAACTTGGTCCGTCGTTTTATCCGCGCTTTCCGAGCTAGGCCCACCCTCAATATCTTGAGACCCCGCGTCTGCCTGCGTCTCCTCAGCGCTTACATCAGTCTTTGCCATTTTACGTGGAGCGCGTTTGCGGGGTGTGCGCTTGGGCTTTGTCTCTTTTGCACTGTCCTCTTGCGCATTTTCAATCTCGGACGGTTCTTCTGTTCCCGTGTCTGATCCCGAGCTTGCATTTGAGCCATCTTGCTGGTTGGAGTCGCTCGCGTTCTCATCACCAACTGTATCTTCACTGGAGTGCGATGCGTCGTGTTGCGTTTCGTTTGCGTCACTTTGTTTGCGACGGCGCCGCCGACGGCGACGTTTTTTGGGAGCGTCTTGTTTAGCTTCGTCTCCCTCGGCCGCTGATGAGGTGGATGCATCTTCGTCCGTGTCGCGCGTTTCATCGCTGACCTCCACGCTCGTGGAGTCCATTGACACGACAGCTTCGACGGCATCGTGCACGCGACGGGTTGCGACCTTAAGTTTTTCTATTTCATATTCTGGGCTGATCATATGCACGGATGCTTCGATCTGGATCGAGACCCCATAGCGCGCCTCAAGTTGAGCAATGTGCTCGCGCTTTTGGTTCATAAGAAAGTTTGCAACAGACACGGGGCAACGGACGATAACCTCTTTATTTCGGCCTCTTACAGCCTCTTCTTCAACCTCTCTTAGGAGTGTCAAAGCAAGATTATCTTCTGATCGGATTAGGCCCGTACCATGACAATGAGGACAGCTTTGCGTCGTCGCTTCCAGC
>WTIQ01000483.1 GCA_011525185.1 Paracoccaceae bacterium
GTTTGTATCACAATCAACGGCAGATAAGTATAATAACCATATCCTGAATGCACAAGAGTTCGCTGTTCAGCAAATGTCTAATTCATTTCGCTGCGCGGATGAAGCGGTAATAATCCAATCACCATCGCTGCGATTCCCGAGCTGGTTAACTGAAGATCCAACGAGGATTGCTGACCTTCAACCCGTCAGCCACCTTTTCAGGGGAAATGCCTTAGCCAAGTCTTCAACCAATCCAACATCAACAACTTGGTCAAGAAAAACGCTGGTGCCATATCGATATTTCCTGTTCAATTCTTCTGTTGAAGCCCGCAAAAATCTCCTTTTTCTTGCCAAGGCTTATGCCGAATCCGATTTGAACAGAAAGGGGATCAGGCTTTGCGTCACTGGCAAACTCAAAGGAGATGACTACAGTAAGGCCCTAAAAGAGATCGTAGAACACGAACCAGGCATCATTCTCACTGGCTATGTTGACGAGAGTTCCAAGCTTGATCTCTACCTGAACGCGATTGGGCTACTCAGTCCTTCTTTGGTAGAAGGTTTCGGGATCCCCGTACTAGATGGCGCTTGCCTAGGAATGCCCACAATTGCAAGCGACTGTGAGTCCCACCTCGAAATACAAAGCCTTGATGACTTCGAAGATCACGTGTTGTGCCTCGACACCCTCAACAGCCGCGAATGGGCAGTTGCAATGCAAGCAGTAGCCGGCAGCAATCGTCATTTAGCCGATCAGCCAGCCAAGACCCGGAGAGAACGAATTGGTCGATATGTACGATTCCAAGCTAATTTCACGGACAAATTACAAAAAGATCTGGTAACAATACTCACCTGAGTTGAGCTATGTGGGTATTCAATAAGTGCTGTTGACGAGTCAGCGATAACGACAATGCCAACTCACGACCTGAAGCACTCAGGTCCCACCAAAGTCTCGAATCGGTCAACAAACGCGACAACTCAATAGCAAAATGCTCCTCGCCACTTTCGACTGGGAAGAACAAGGAGCTGCCGGCATGAAATTCAACATGAACAGGAATATGACTAAGCAACGTGGGAATACCCTCCGCTTTTGCCTCCAGTACCGGGTAATCAAAACCCTCTTCTAAAGAAGCTGACACCAAAGCAAGACTACTGCGCAACAATGCCATCAACTGACTGGAATCAAGCTGATGAATTAGTTCTAACCCCTCAGGTCTCGGTAACAAACGGCGCATGGCTTGTAACTGAGCTGAATTATTTATGCCACGACCTACGATTCGCATTTTACCGCGCCAATTAGGCAAGCGTTGTTGTGCAGTAGCCAAGGCACGTAACAAACCAACAATATTCTTATTGGCATCGTTGCGAGCAATCACCAGCAGATCTTCACTGGCGGGTGCCGGAACCGGCGGGCGCACAACTTCAATTCCATTTGGGACCACCACCACCCGATCTGCCGACACCCCAAATTCGGTTAACTGATCAGCCACATGACGACTGATCGCCACTATTCGAGTGGCACAAGCTAGGTGGCGGGGCTGCCAGAAACGATACTTTATCCATGCCTTGCGAGTGTTGGGATGACTGAGGGGTGTGAGGTCATGACAAGTAATTAGCTGAGGGATCTGCGGGAATCCCAAAAGAGAATCAAAAAATGGGGAATAAATGACCTCGGGGAGCAAATCTGCGGAAGACAACAAGTGCTTGAGGCGCTGGCCATGTTGAACCATTGCGTTGCGCTGAAGAAGCCTCATCAATCGGCCAGGAGGCGAAGGGGGAGCTTGCAACGTCCATTGGTCGGCTGAAATCAAACAAGCCTGGCCCTGAGAATTGAGCTGCAATCTCGTACCCGGAATACCAGGAATAACGCGCTGGACATAGCTACAAAAGCCAGAAGGCCCGGGCTGCCAGGAGAGCAAATTGATCACCTGGTTCACAACAAGGAATCCCCTTCAAACTCGGAACTGTGGTCCATTTACCTCAGATGAGGAAAGGAATATTGGGACGTTCACGGTTCAGCCAACGTAAAGCCACCAACAAACCAACAGCATTAATCACCAACATTAGGCAACCCACTGACCATTGCACCTCTCCGGCCATAAGTGAATGTCGAACTGGACTAAGCACCCGGTAGAGAGGATTAAGATTAGCCGTCCAGGCCATCGCACCAAGGTTGCCTTTGCGATACAAGATTGGAGATAGCAGAAACACCAGCTGTAGAAAAATGGGCACCAATTGATAAAAGTCGCGATAACGGGCGCCGAGCAAGCACACAATCATCGGTGCCCAGAACAAGAACAGAAACAAATTGACCAGTGGTAACCAGCTATAAGCCAACAAATTCAGCAACAAGTTGTGTTGGAACCAGCTCAAAGCCAAAAGCACCAAAGAGAACGATTGAAGAAAAGTCTGCACCTGAAAGGCCCATTCTTCCAACACATAAAAGATGGGATTCAGATTGGTGTTGTGCACATGCGCCTGGTTGTGCTCAAACAAATTGGGTGCCGAACCAATTGCTGCACTGATGCCATTCCACACCACCAAGCCAATACCCAGATAGACGACATAGGTATCGAAATCCTTTACCTTGAAGACCGTGCCGTACACCAGCGCTAGAGCGGCGATTGAGAGCAGATTAGAGAGCCCCAACCAAAAGCTTCCTAAGGTTGTTCGAGCAAAACGGGCGCGAGTTCTGGCGGTGGCAGTGAACCACCAAGCTCGGCGCATCCGCCAAGCGTCTTTAAGGGTGGAGTAGACAGAAGCCCCAGTGGTGTGCTGGTTAGGAGAAGTGAGCTGGGTCATGAAGCCAGCCTTCCAATGGGGCCTGATATGTGGTTGCGGTGGTAGTACT
>WTIQ01000493.1 GCA_011525185.1 Paracoccaceae bacterium
TGAGGATGCGCTGAAGATATTGCGCGAAAATGATGTGCACTTGCAGGACGGTCTTGATTTGGTGAGCGCCTGTCGCAAAGCGGGGATTTCGGACAAAACCTATTACTATTGGCGCAAGAGGTTCGGGGGACTCGATAAGCCGCAGCTCTCAGAGATGAAAGCGCTGAAGAAGGAAAATGAGCGTCTTAAAAAGATCGTTGCGCATCTTCAACTGGACAAGCTGATCCTAAAAGAGAGCCTTGATTATTTAAAGCCCAAGGCCTGACTGTTGATGGGTTGCGTCAGGCCGTGATCCACATCCGTCAAAGGCTGAACACATCTGAGCGCCGAACCTGTTCAGTGTTAAATGTGTCGCGTTCGAGCCTGCATTACAAACCCAAGGTTCAAGATGATGATGCTTTACGCTTGGCGATGATCCGTTTGGCCAAGCAATATGGGCGATACGGATATCGCAAGATTATCGAGCTGCTGCGGATCGAGGGCTGGCGCATTAATCACAAGAAAGTTGAGCGTTTGTGGCGTGAAGAAGGGCTCAAGCTGCCAGAACGACATAAGAAACGGCGGCGCCTGTACCACAGAGACAGCTCAGTTATTCGGATGCGCCCTATACATGCCAATCATGTCTGGGCTATCGATTTTGTTCACGACAAGCTCAGCAATGGGCGCCGTTACAAGATGCTGACCGTCTTGGGTGAATTTACCCGTCAAGCGCTTTGCGTTGAGGTGCGTGACAAAATGAATTCTGATAATGTTTTGCAGGTCATGCATCGGCAGCTGATGAAATACGGGAAGCCCGAATTTATTCATTCCGACAATGGCGGAGAGTTTGTTGCTGAGCACCTTGAAGATTGGCTTAAAAAGTTGGCGTAAAGCCGATCCAAATCTATCCAGGCAGCCCTTGGGAAAACGGCTACAACGAACGATTCAATAGCATCCTTCGCTATGAAGTCCTAAACGCAGAATGGTTCTACAGTATTAAACAGGCGCAAGCCGCAATCAACGTTTGGCTTGAGGAATACAATCACATAAGGCCTCATCGCGCACTCGGAATGCGACCACCCGCACAAGAAACCTTATTAGAGAAAATAAAAATAGTAGTACCGAAAAATGGGCTAGACAGCCGTGGCTAGGATCGCCTATTTCTAGTTTCTAGGATCAATCAGCGCGCGGCCTTTTTAGTTTAACTATGTATTCCTGACCTTGGCGATGCTAATCATTGGTGGGATGTACACTGTTACAGGAGCTGTGCTTGGTACTTTTCTTATATCCTTCGGCCTTGAATGGGTCCGCTAGCTGGAAACTGAGCCAACAGTCGCAGGGCTGAAACTCCCTGAGATTTTGGGACTATCAGGAGTGGCATTAGGGACAGTGATCGTCCTGACCATGGCTCTCCGCCCTGGGGTTATTATGGGCGATCGCGAACTTGAAGATTTTATCTTGGAAAAAAAGGGAAAAAACAATGGCCTGCAACCATACCATTCATCATCACGACCACCATTTCGGCTGGGATAATTCAATTGATCCCGTGCTGTCTGTTGCCCCAGGAAAGACGATTGAAATTGAAACAATCGATGCTTCCGGGGGACAGCTGGGGCCGCAATCCACATTGTCTGATCTTGGTAATCTTTCCTTTGACAAGGTAAATCCGGTCACGGGCCCTATCTTTATCGAAGGAGCTGAGCCCGGCGATGCTATTGCCGTGACATTTCTTGATTTCAAACCTTCGGGCTGGGGCTGGACAGCCAATATCCCCGGCTTTGGCCTGCTTGCTGATCAATTTGAAGACGCCGCCCTTCATATCTGGAATTATGACAAGGTATCGATGGAACCAGCTCTCTTTGGTCCTGGCGGGAAAGTACCGCTCAAGCCATTTGTTGGCACAATAGGACTTGCGCTTGCTGAACAGGGGTTGCATTCGGTTGTCCCCCCCAGAAGAGTTGGCGGCAATCTCGACATCCGTGACAATGCTTTAGGCACAACACTTTATCTGCCGGTTGAGGTTGCTGGTGGGTTACTTTCACTTGGTGATACTCATGCTGCCCAGGGTGATGGCGAGATCTGCGGTACAGCAATTGAAAGCCCCATGGATGTTGCGATCAAGATTGACCTGATCAAAGAGGCTAATTTTGCTTTTCCGCGATTTGAAACAGAAGGCCCAGTCAGCCGTCATTTCGATGCCAGTGGCTATTGGGTGACAACTGGTATTGGCGAAGATTTGTTCCAGGCCGCCCGCGATGCAGTTTCTGGCATGATTGAGCAAATATCCAAAGGAACTGGGATGACAGCGATTGATGCCTATATGCTGTGTTCGGTCTGCGGTGATTTGAGAATAAGCGAAATTGTCGATATGCCAAACTGGACAGTATCTTTCTATTTCCCCAAAATTGTCTTTGGTTAATGGATAAATGGGCAAACCGCAAAATAACAAATAGGGTGGAGTTTACAGGCCAATATAAATAGGAAACGTTCCCCATCCTCGACATTTTCCAGCGGTGGAGGGTGTGGAAGGTTTACATATATGATAAGCTAGCAAACCTAGAAGCGCATTATCAGACAATAGGAACAAGCTAGGGATGCAGAACAGCGTTTGGATGAGGCTTCATAATTGAAAAGTAATTATGCATCGTCACTCATGCAGAACTGAGATCGACGCCCTTTTGATAATTTTTGTTATTTCAAAATATCATCAACTGTTTTCAATATCAAAGCTGAAGAAATTGCAAAATTTACCCCTACATTTGTATCAGTATTTTTTGTAAAAATGCCACTCATCATACCGATAACCAAACCATCTGCATTGACGAGCGCGCCACCCGATGAAC
>WTIQ01000146.1 GCA_011525185.1 Paracoccaceae bacterium
CACGTTGGCGACATAGTCAGGCGTGTTAGCGGCGGAGTTCATGCTGCTCAACTCGCGGACGCGGCATCCGGCGGCCGACACGAGCGAGTCGCGGTTGCACGCACACTTATGCAGGACCCAAAATTAATTTTGGGCGATGACGGAATCGCTTCTCTCGCCCCAATGGATGCTCAGGTTGTGGTGGATCCGCCGCCACGGATTCATGAAGAAGATGGCCGCACTGTTATCGCCAACCTGCACACTCTTGATACGGCCCGTCGGTACTGTGATCGAGTTATCGGGATGCGCAAAGGACGTGTTGTTTTTGATGGTACCCCTGCCCAGCTCACAACAGGTGTCGCCCGCGACATTTATGGAGCCGGCATAGATTTCTCAGAGGCGGCAACCTCGACCGAAATTCGGGAATATGAACCTATTCCCGCCTGAGTTTCATCGCCCTTGGCCAATGGGGGCAAGGCACAATCAACTGGAGAGAAAAGATGAAAAAACGTATTGCTGCTATTTTAGCGACGACTTTGCTGGCATCGGGCGCTTTTGCCGATGGATATGGCATTTCAGAATTCCGCATCGGCATTTTGGGTGGCGAAAATGCCCAAGACCGCCTCAATAACAATGAATGCCTTCGGACCCGCACAGAAGATTTGCTGGGGGTGGAAACAAAACTGTTTGCGCCAGCGGATTACGATGGCGTTATTCAGGGTCTTTTAGGTGGCACGATCGACATGGCTTGGCTTGGCGCATCCGGATACGCAAAGACATGGCTGAGTGATCCAGAAGCAGTCGAACCTATTTTGGTCGCCGTAAACGTTGATGGATCCTATGGATATCATTCGATTGGATTTGCCCGCAAAGACAGCAACATTGCCTCATTAGAGGACATGAAAGGCAAGATCTTCGGCTTTGGAGATCCGAACTCAACATCTGGCTATCTGATTCCATCAATCGAAATTCCAGAATTGACGGGTGCATCGATGGAAGCCGGAGATTACTTCGGTGAAGTCAAGTTCACTGGGGGCCATGAACAGACGATTGTTGCGGTCTTCAACGGCGATATTGATGGCGGTGTGACCTGGGCTGACGGTTTGGGCGAATGGGAAGACGGCTATAACTCAGGCGCATTGCGCAAAGCAGTGGATTCTGGTCTCGTTGACATGAATGAACTGGTTCAGGTCTGGAAATCAAAGCCTATTCCAGAGGGTCCTGTTGTATTGCGCAAAGCTCTCCCTGAAGACACAAAAATTAAGATGACTGGTCTTATGGCATCCTTGAAAAGCATGGATGCAGACTGCGCATATAATGTTTTTGCAGGTGAGAAGCTTGGCCTGATGCCAATCACTCATGATGCATATTTGTCCATCATTGGCGCGCGACAAGCAAAAACAAACTAATTCAAAAATGTCGAGCGGACCTAATATGAGGTCCGCTCTTTTCAAGAGATTTCGAAATGTTAAAAACACCTGATGATAAGCAGGATTTGATCACACTGTCCTATTTGGAAATGATGCGCAAAAAACGCATATACAGTCTAATTCTTTTGATTGTTTTTGTCGCTTTATTGGTCGGTGGGTTCCTGACTGCCGAAGACAGGAACGCGGGCGGTTTTATTGACGGGCTTCCGCGTATTTTTGACTTTCCCGCATCCGTTTTGTCTGAAGCTGCAGAAAAAATATCAGAGCTTCCCACGCATATGATTTCGTATTTCCCTGCTCTTGTAGAAACGATAAATATTGCTGCTGCATCGACGCTGATAGGTGCATTTTTAGCGATGTTCTTGTCGATGCTTGCAACGCGCGGAATGGCGCTTTGGCCAAAATTGATACCGCTCTTTCGGCGCATATTGGATGTTATGCGCGCGATTCCAGAGGTGGTGATAGCGCTTGTGCTTATTTTTGTTCTTGGTGGTGGTCCAGTACCAGCGATGATAGCAATTGCGTTTCATACCACTGGAGCGCTTGGCAAAATGTTTTCTGAAGTTAATGAAAATGCATCTCTAAAACCTGTGGATGGATTATCCTCTGTTGGGGCAAACTGGGCTCAAAAAATGGGACTTGCTGTGGTGCCTCAGGTGGCGCCCAATTACCTATCCTATGCGTTGATGCGTTTTGAAATCAATATCCGCGCCTCTGCTATTCTTGGGTTCGTTGGTGCGGGTGGGATTGGATATGAACTTAAAAACGCCATATCTTGGGGACAAGGGCGCTACGATGATGCAGCAGCGATCTTTCTTCTTTTGTTTGGAACAATCGTCCTATTTGACCAACTCTCATCACATTTTCGAGATAGACTGACCTATGGACGCGAGGTGGAGCTATTGTCATGACTATGGCACCTGATATCACGCATCTACAGGTCGCTGCGATCCATACCATCAGTCGCAAGAAATTTGCCACACTCGGCGCTTTGGTTTTGCTCATTGCCTATAGCGTTTATGTTTTCATTTCTTTTGATGTTTTAGGCTTGTCTCAGCGCGCGTCGTTAGACAACGCCAAAATTTTGATGCGCGACAGCTACAGCTATAAAGTTCATGTCGCGCGCGATAATCGCAATGGTGAAATGAGTGTTAAAATAGAAGGCGAAACCAAAGGTACTTACAAAAATGGGACAAGCCCAGAATGGGTCAGTTTAGGGACGCAAACGGTCGTCGATCTAGAAAACGAGCATATTGTGACATTTGGAGAAACCGACGTCACTTACGATGTGCCTGGCTTTGGCCGAATTTGGGCGGAACCGAGCCGTAAAGGTGTTGAGGTCTCCTTACCTGACGGAGAGTTCCCTGGCACGCTTAATCAATCGAAGAACCGCCTGACTATTACAAC
>WTIQ01000183.1 GCA_011525185.1 Paracoccaceae bacterium
AATTTGACGTTCCCGCTTTATGGGTAAGGAAATGCTAGCAGTCCTTTATAGCTCTGAAATGCTTTGCATTTCAGAATGTGTCCGCCCGACCCAAGGCGGGCACATGCGGCGAGCTCTGAACAACTCTTAAAGATCTCTGCATAACGCTTTTCCCATTAAGAAATAAGGCCCGCGCCTGCCTGGGTAGGCGCGCGCATGTGGCAATCGAGCCTTTGAGAATTCGCCGCAATGTCCATAAATTTCAATAAACTGAGACAGTGAACGCGCCTGCCGAGAGAGCAGGCAGGCGCGGGCCAGTGGGGCCACTAGGTGCGGTGTTTTGGCTAATTTTCTACTATGCAGACGTCTTTTCAAAGGCCCCTGCCAATTAAAAAATATCATGAAATCTTCCCAGCGGGTGGCACCAATAGCCTACGCCTGCTGGTTTCCTCGGCGGGCACAGTCCTCATTTCTTAATATGAGCAGCGTGATGCAGAGGTCTGTAGGACATACCCCTAATCAGCGCAAGCCATCCTTTCCCTCTGCCGCCTCATGGGTCAATCCACCAACCCTCGGCAATGGGCGGCCACTGTCGGTGACGGCAACGGCAACCATGATTTCGTTGCGGCGCGGGGCATCATTCAAACGCACTTCTATCCCATCAAAATGGCTACGCACATAAGCGGCATCTTTATGCCCCAATGGAACATCCAAAACTTGTCCTGGTGATCCCATTTTCTTGGAGGACGGCACAAGCGCTGCCCCTTTTTCAACCTCTTTACGCAACGGCGCCCCGAGTTTGGGGTGCAAAATTGCAGCCGCATGCTCCAATTCTCCATTCTCCCCAACCATTGCAGATTTGCCATAGCTTTCGGCCATCTGGGGTGTAATGCCCAGCGCTTCCACACATTTGCGACCCAAAAGCGTTCCCAGCTCCGCACCGATCTCCATCAGCTCGCTCAGATCTTCTTGATAAACGCCCGCAAAGGGATTTTCGATCACTGCAACAGCCACGGCTTTTCGGGTCGCAGGCTCAATCTGACGTCCAATTTCTTGGTGTGTTTCTTCGATATTGACCGCAAGTTTACGTATCTTTGCACTCATCTCAGACCATCCTCTCCTGTAATGTCTTTTGCTGTCAAGCCACCCGCGCGGTCGTGAATTCTTGGACCCGTGCTCATCACCAGAATAAGAGCAAGCTCATCCGCTTTGGGGGCGTCGTTGATCCCCACTTCCATACTGTCAAAATGGCTTCTGACATAAGAGGCATTGATATGTGTGATTGGAATATCAATGCGGGCACCAACCCCCACTACCTTTTTAGTGGAAGGGACAATCGCCTTGGAATTATCCAAGCACTCACGCATGGCATAGCCACCTGGTGCATGCCACAAAGCCCCATGTTCAAGCTCGCCCGCTTCGCCAATCATGGCGCCTTTTCCATAGCCTTCAATGTATTCAGCCCCACCAAGAAGCGCGATCAAGCGTTGCGCCATATCAAGGCCTAGCGGTTTAAGATCCTCCATAAACCATTGGATATCCGCCTCGTAGCGACCAGCAAACGGATTTTCGATGATGGCAAGAGCAGCGCCTCGCCGAAGCGGAACGCGCGCCACTGGCCCGCCTTCGTGAAACACATCTTCTAGGCTAAAAGCGGTCTTTCGAAGATTGACCTTAGACATGACACAGCTCCCTGTTCACTTTCATATATTTTGCACCTGTCGTTGCACTCTGCCCGTTCAGAAATAGCGCGGCAGAGGTGATAAGACCCTTTAATTGAAAATTTTTTGCACATTCCAATCCCACCTCAAGGGCGCGTGCGCTCTCTGCCTCTGTAAGGGGACCACAAGCGACTACGACAGGTAACTCTCCCAAGTCACTGTGCTCCTGCACATCCCTCGCGGCTTTGCGTATGATAGAGGGGTGGTTTGGAAGATCAACAGCATTGGCAATCAGCGTCGCCGCCACATCTGCATCGGCAGCGGTTTTTGCAAGGACCGTCACACTATCTGCAATACCGCGTGATAGACTGCGACCCTGTCGCCCAGATGTGGCAATCCCTCCTATCCCATCCTCGGCGCGGATTTCTATCACCCCGAGTTCCGCGCCCTCCAACGTGCGCATCGACGTCTTAAAGGACCTTTGAGGCGCGAGATAAAGCGCAATGTCTCCCCCATTATTAACATAGGCGCGTTTGGGGTCTGAGTGAGCGACAAGAGCGGAAAGCACTTCATCGGCCACCCCACCTGCCACGGCTGCCATTCGGGTGAGCGCATGGTCTTGCGCAAAGGGAAAGCAAGCCTCATGCATGCGCATTGCCACCTCCCCAAGAGGCGGTGGTGAGAGGGGAGCAAGCCTTTGACGCAGTTCATCAAGCTCCTCAACAATTTCCGAGATTATCGTCTCAAATCGTTTTGTGGCCGCAGGATAGGCCTGTTGCCGAGACTGTTCAGCCCAGACAATCAAATCGCTTGGTCCATGTTGCAAATGGAGGCGGTGAGCATCGGGTAACATCTGGGCGTGTGCTCCTGTCATGCGCGCCCCCTGCGCCAGCGAAAATTCTGCTGATCTAGTGGATCTTTTGCACTAGGATTTTGAGCCACACGACGCGCCTGCGTCTTGGCATGAATCTCCTCAACCGATTTCATATGCTCAACATGCCCCCCCAGTTCGGCATAATCGCTGACCCGCAACGTAAACTCGATCGGCGCCACCAAGGCAGGGGTTGGAACATATCCAAAGGATTGACTTGGCATCTCCAAGACATCCACCATCACTGTAATACCTCCCCCCGGCCAAACATAGGCCTCAGCCCCGCCGCAAGACACATGGG
>WTIQ01000476.1 GCA_011525185.1 Paracoccaceae bacterium
TGCCCGCGTTTTGTGGTCCTATTTCTTAGTTACAAAACGCGGGTTTTTTCCGTAAACGCAAAGAAAGTTGATTGGGGGCGCTGGTTTTCAGTTTGTACATTTTTTAAGCAAACTACCCCCCTGCCGTTGGGTAAAGCTATTTTTGTTTTGTAATTGTTACAATTGGGGTGCCATCATCATCTCACATTCAAAACAGAAAGGAGAAATTAAAATGTCCATATGTGCAATTCGCGAGGTTACGCCTCACGTAGGAAAAGAGGCGCTTGCTGAAAGTAGATTACGTCGGGCTGCTGGAGTAATGGCCAGACATGGGGCGTATACGCGAATATTTAAGGTTATTGCGGGCGCAGACGTTGGCGATTACAGCTTGCAAAGTTTTTATTCCTCATTTTCTGATGGAGCCACTGCATTTCAAAAATTTGGCAGTGATCCAGAATTTCAGGCTCTCTTCAACGAGCGAGCTGCAAACCCTGCAGGTGAACTTCGAGGACCTAATGTCTACCGCATGATATACGGCGGACCAACAAATCCACCCCGTCCATTGATGGTGGGACGTGCATACCACATGCCAAGAAACAACATTGGCGGAGTTATGGAGTTGGCGCCACAATTAGATAAGTTGATGCAGTCCATGGATGTATCTATTGGAATAGTAGTGCCTATGGCTGCCGCCGATCATGAAGAAATGTTTGTGGTTTACCGTTTCCATTCGATGGACCACTGGGGCGAGAGCGTTGACAAGATGGTGGACAATGAAGAATTTCAATCGTTGGTGGCGAAGGGCAATGAACTAGGCACTCTCAAAACTACCCGTATCATGTCAGCAATCTGATAAAGTTGGGATCAGCCAAGGGATAAGCCGCAAACTCTTGGCTGATCCATATTTGAAAATTCCTATCATATTTTTTCGACACGAATTGTTAGATAATTCTCATCCACAGGCCAACCGTCTGCCCCGATAGTGGTGTCATAGCCCAACGCTTCCTCTGACTGTATCGCACCTGAGTGGCAGCTCCAGCAGACTGCCTCCAGATTGCTTGGATCGTAGAACAAGGTAAGGTTGCCTTTATGCGGCGTCTTGTGATGCACAACGGCTTCTGTAAGCCCTCTTTTGGGCGCAAAATGTGTTTTAAGTGTTGGGATCATTATATTTTACCTGCGACTGTCCGTCGTCATATGAAATGGCACATATCTTTCAGGCTGTGATGTTGGAGGTTCTGCTGAACAACATGCAGATGATAGTGTCTGGCAGCAAGCAACACTGCAGTACTTTTTTAAATGGAAGCTAATTCATAAATTCTGAAAGATGTTCTAAAAGCCTGCCAGAGGCTTCCTCAGAATTAAGCATAGGCATTATCCATTTTGCATCTGCGCCATATGTGACGCCTAGCTCGTAATATTCTTTTGCCTCCTTTTTATTTCCCTCCTCAGAAAGGACTGCCGAGTAAAACCAAAAAGGCATTCCCAATAACTCTGGATCTGGCAAAATCGGTTCTAACAATTCCTTTAATGCTGCATAATCACCAAGGGCGTAAAGTACGCCAGAATACATTCTGGTAACTTGATAACCCAAATCCACTGGTTCAAGTGCAAGGCCCTGTCTAAATGCTTCAGCGGCCTTTTCTAAATTAGTACATCTACTGTGAATAAATCCTGAGGTGATAAAGTTATCAGCATTGGCGCTGGGATCCTGAATCTTATTTAACAATTCAGTTGCATATTCACAACTTGCATCAAAGTGTTCTAATTCAATAATGGCTCTAATTAGATAATCATCATCCCTGCCTCGGTTAGCTATCAAGGCATCAGCATACTCCAACATTGTTGACTTATCTGCATCAGGATTGGTTGAATGGCCTAACAGTATATTTTGATGCAAATCCCATACTCTAGCGTTCTGAATGACGTATTTATCAACACCAAGATCCTCTAGCTTTTTAGTAATCTGAATAGCCTTTGCATTTCCTTCTTTCGTCCACTTTCTCCATTCAACGTCTCGGTTAATCGACAATAAGAATTGCTCGTATGTATGAAAATCTCGCTGTGAAGCGAGTGCCTTAGTACCCTCAACAGCTTCCACTTGGATTTTTTCTAAAATTTTTCTGCCTATTTCATCTTGTACCTCGAATATATCTTCTAATTTGAAATCTTTATTAATAGACATAAGTGCCTGTTGTGTCCTCAGATCTGCAAGTTCAACAAAGAGGCGTGAAGTTGTTCCAAATGTTTGTATATTGCCAGAAATCACAAAACTGACGTCGAATTGTTTCCTCAAATTCTCATTGGAGAAACTTTTCTCTAGTATCGCATAGGACGTACTACTGGATAATGTCTTTATACCTCCATATTGAAGCAAATTAGAAATCAGACTCTCGGTGATTGCTTGACTTGCCAAATCTCCCTCTTGCCCGATTGATGAAAACGGCTTGACCAAAATTACAGGTTTATTCGACAAAAAATCGCTGCTCTGAGTTTCTTCAGTAATTTCTGTTGAAAAATTTGAGTACAAAGCGAAGACGCCAACTAAGCAAACTAAGACTAAAGCGCCAAGAACTGGAATGGTCGTGTTTTTTCTTTTTGAACTCTTTAATTGCCTTTTTTGGGAAGGCTCCAAAAGCAAGTCGAATGCGTGAAATTCGTTTAGCTTTACCTTTTGAAGACCGAGGTCACTGAACTCGTGCTGGGTCTTACCCTTTACAAAATCATAAATTACTTTGGATACAGTTATTCCACCGCTTTGTGCTAATGCTTCGAGCCTTGCTGCAATATTCACACCGTCGCCTAGAAGATTGTCTTTCTCTTTAATGA
>WTIQ01000408.1 GCA_011525185.1 Paracoccaceae bacterium
GCCTTGCACAGCGTCTGCAATACCCTCTTCCGTTTCTTCCATCTGCTTCATATATTTTCTCATATGATACTCAAAACACGCCTCTTTGTAGATCAACCGGTTGGCTTAAATCAGAGCTTTGAACTGAACTCTGATCAATCACATTACTTGTTGTCCGTCCTACGTCTTTCCGATGGCAACCTTATAGGAACCTTTGACGGACACAATGGCGAATGGGCCGCCGAACTCCATCAAATTAGTAAAAAACGCGTATCCATCACTTGCAAGGAAAAGGTAAGAGCTCAGCAAAATCCTCCAGATTTATGGCTCTGCTTTGCTCCCATCAAAAAGGCACGGACAGATTTTATCGTGGAGAAAGCGACCGAATTGGGTATTGGAACGATTATTCCCGTTCAAACCGATTTTACGAATTCTGAGCGCATTAAGCAGGACCGTCTTCAGGCCCATGCCAGAGAGGCCGCCGAGCAATGCGGCGGCACCTATGTGCCAGAGGTTACAGCAATGCATAAATTATCAGACCTTTTGAAGACTTGGCCAGAGGATCGCTTTTTGCTCTTTTGCGATGAAGATCAAGTTGGAACACAGGTTGATTTTGACGCATTACCCCGTGGGAAATGGGCCATCTTAATTGGTCCAGAGGGTGGATTTTCTAAGGCTGAACGCACGCGTCTAAACAACATGCTACAGGCCCATTCGGTGAGCTTGGGGCCACGCATCCTGCGGGCAGACACCGCAGCAGTAACCGCTCTCACTCTTTGGCACCATAGATTAGGGGATTGGTGATGATTCGTCCTGAGGCTCAAAAGGTCTTGTGGAGATGGCATGAAGTTCTCATTGGCCTATTGCTTGTAGCCGTTGGGGGATATTTTGCGTTCACAAGCTGGGGATTGTTGCGCATTTTGGCGGGCTTTGCCTGTCTTCTTGGCGCCCTGCTCATCCATATTGGCTGGCTTCGGGCAAAGTTTCGACGAGATCCAGAAAACCTTGGCGTGATCACCTGCACAGAGGGAGAAATCGCTTATTCAGGGCCATTTCATGGAGCGCATTTAACGATTGAAAGCCTCGAACAAATCTCGCTGATTACCATAAATTCGGTGCGTTACTGGCAATTACGCACAAATACCAAGGAACTCTTGAGCATTCCGGCTCATGCATCGGGCAGCGAAGCCTTGTTAGATGCCTTCTCACTTTTGCCAGGCGTTAATCTCGTAAAATTTGCAACAAGTCTTGAACGGGAATTGACCGAACCCATTATCATATGGCAGCGGCCTTAAATACGCCACAGAGGATGACTTAGATTGACTTCCCCCTAAAACCAAAGCAAATGCATAAACGCGGAAATGAGTGAGGTCTGCGATGTCTATTCCACAGGTTGGGGGCGGTCCCATAGAAAAACCAGAGCAGATGGTCGATTATCTCGCCTCTGGATGCAAACCCAAAGAGGCGTGGCGGATTGGCACCGAGCACGAGAAATTCGGGTACTGCAAAGAAACCCTTAAGCCGTTGCCATATAATGGCGATCGGTCCATCCATGCGGTCCTTTCTGGCTTACGCGATCGATACGGCTGGTCCCCTTTATTGGAAGACGGGAACCTCATCGGACTGGAAAAGGATGGGGCAAACATATCATTAGAGCCTGGCGGACAGCTTGAATTGTCAGGGGCAACGTTGTCCACCATCCACGAAACCTGCGACGAGGTGAACGCCCATTTGCGCGAAGTTAAATCCATCGCAGATGAGTTAAACGTAGGTTTTATAGGTCTTGGCGCCGCGCCTGAATGGTCGCACCAAGATATGCCAATGATGCCCAAAGGCCGCTACAAGCTCATGACCGACTATATGGACCGCGTCGGCACCATGGGCAAATCAATGATGTATCGCACCGCTTGTGTTCAGGTGAACCTCGACTTTTCCTCCGAAGTGGATATGGTGCAAAAGTTGAGGGTCGCGCTGGCACTGCAGCCTGTTGCTGTTGCTCTCTTTGCCAACTCGCCCTTTTTTGAAGGAAAACCAAACGGTCACAAAAGTTGGCGCAGCCGCGTGTGGCGCTCACTTGATGAAGATCGCACTGGCATGTTGCCATTTGTATTCGAAGACGGGTTTGGATTTGAAGCATGGGTAGACTACGCGCTCGATGTCCCAATGTATTTCGTGTATCGAGATGGGAAATACATCAATGCGCTTGGGCAGTCATTTCGCGACTTTTTGCAAGGGAAACTGCCCGCACTTCCAGGAGAAATCCCGACACTTAGCGATTGGGCCGATCACTTAACGACGATCTTTCCCGAGGCGCGTTTGAAGAAATTCATCGAAATGCGTGGAGCCGATGGCGGCCCCTGGCGACGGCTCTGTGCTTTGCCAGCCTTTTGGGTTGGGATTTGTTATGAGCAATCCTCCCTAGATGCGGCATGGGACATTGCCAAAAGTTGGAGTACAGAGACCAGAGAAGATTGGCGGGTTGCGGCCTCTGTTGAGGGTCTACACGCCAAGGTGAATGGTCAGTATATGATGGACATTGCCAAAGAGCTGGTTGAAATATCAGAGGCGGGTCTAAAAGCGCGTGCCAAATCAGGTGCGCAAGGTGTTTTGCAAGACGAAAGTCACTTCTTAAACGCGTTAAAAGACAGTTTGGACATGGGAAAATCTCCTGCGGACGAATTACTAGACCTATATCACGGCGCGTGGAACAAAGACTTAAGCGTTCTGTACCGAGATTATAGCTATTAATATAAAATTATTATCTCTCTCATTTTAGCAGTTAACACACAACGCCTCATTTTTAACCTATCCTAATTTTGGGTTAAATT
>WTIQ01000282.1 GCA_011525185.1 Paracoccaceae bacterium
CGCAACACTTTATCTTTGAAAATCACGACCCCTCAGTTTTGATGGATGCATTCAACGAAGCTGCCGCTCTTTGGAAGAAAAATGGAGCTAAAGAAGTGTCATTATGGCGTCTGCAAGGAACCAAGATAAATCGCTTTTCGTTTTCAGTTAGATGCGAAAACATGGAGCAAATGGGAAAGTGCATGGATAATCTAGCAGCGGACGCTGATTTTGCCGCATGGCAAATGAAATACTTTGGCTCTTCGACTATTCGAGAAAATGTCATCGGAAGGTTGGTCGCTGAGGGTTAAAGCAACTCATATTTTAAAGTGCCGATAATTAAAAAAAAGCCCCTTCAGCGACCAACTGAAGGGGCAGTTCAAGAAAGGTATTGCACAATCATAGCAATGAGAACAAAAGTAGAACATGATAGTTCTGAGGTCAATCTACCAAAACCATTTAGTCTTTAATTGTTTGTGTGGTCACGTCGGTAAAGTGGCGGTCAAAGACCTGATGCTCAAATATGGTGGAGACACGTTTGTAGAGGCGGTCGAGAAGGCGGCACGGTGCAGTCGCTGTAAGGGTAAAAATATTACCAGCACCCAGATCATTTATATTGGCAGCAGTGAACTTGCCATGAGCAGTTCGCATACTCCAAAGGACAATAAGAATTTATAATGAAAAACCCCAGCACTCCCTCAACAAGACAAGCCTTGAATTTGGCATTAGGTAATATCAGACATCAATTGTTTTGGGCGACGATGGAGAATAAACCTCCAACAACTCAACGTCTGCTGAATAGTCGAGCAGGTCGTGTGCTGCCGTCGGTGGATGATAAACAAAATCACCTTTTTCTAGAAGAAACTCACCTTCGTCTTCATACCAGAATTTAACCCCTCCATTTAAAACATATATCATTTGGAAGGTCATTTCGTGATAGTGCTTTCCAGTAGAATGCCCCAACTCCTTTGCCCTAGTAACTTGCGCACCAAAAGCGCCATTTGCGGCAGTAGCTAAACCTAAGTCTCTTGCAGATAGCCAAGTTCTGAACTGGTCATTCTCAAAAGTAGCGTTTGTAGCTCTGGAGACGCAGAATTTTTCACTATGATTATTCATATTGTTCCAACCTTTCGTTTGGTGCATGTCGGATGGTTGAATTATTTTGATGTTAGAAAATCATGCAAAAATTATAATAAGCCTATCGACTTAAGCAAGTTTTTAACATTACCAGTACCCAGATCATTTATATTGGCAGTAGTGAACTTGCGATGAGCAGTGCGCCTACGTCAAAGTGTAATAAATAATTTTTGAAATTATCTAAGTATCGGGCTTTACGAGTGCATCTATATTCGTCGGTGTGAATGGATTTGATTTATCTTCGGATTTAGATTCAGTGTGTTGGTCAATGTTGCTAGTTTGCATGTCTCGCTTTTGACGGAACTTTTTATTTATCAGTTCATTTTTTAGTCTGTTCCGAAAATATCGGCTATGACCTGAATATTTTACAAAGTGATGCGTCAAATCGAACGTTTCCTTTTAGCAAAGGGCTTTGATTACTGAAAGAAAAACCCCAGCACCTGGGGGTGTATGCTGGGGCCATTTATAGGCAAATCTATCGAGCAGATAGAAGTTGAGCGGCACGTAAACGCTGCGCTGCGGAAAGGCAAGCACGAATTTCATTGGAAATAAAAAACCCCAGCACTCGGGGAGGAGCAGCTGGGGAGTTAAAAAGGGAACATAGAAGGAAGCTGTGCAATGACGGCGATTAGGCCGCAAACTTATTGAAGCAAGTGCATGGGCAAGAAAAAACCCCAGCGTTCAGGGAGGAAGCTGGGGCTAAAGTTTACAGCATACAACGGGAGGAAGGATGCATGATTCGTATATCTCTTAATCGATGGGGCATTTTCCACTTAAATTGCATAAATCTGTAAGCACAAACTTACAGGGCATAAAAAATGCGCAGCATGAAGTTTACAGTGACCACTTTTTGACCGCTATTTTAACAATTTCTCTAGGTATATGAATTTCCTTGAGGTTACAGTCAGGATCAATTCTCGCATGTAGCCAAATGGGAACAAGCTTGAGGATACGGCGAGGTCTTTAGGGAGGAGGGCCTCGCCATTTTTATTCTGCCAACAGATTGATGAACTCAACGTCCTCCAGAGTGATCTCGTAGAAGTAATCACCCATAGGCACCATTTTATTCTTTACCTGCACCACAGGGCTTTTCAGGAGCTTCTGATGGCTAACCACAGCGGCATGGGTGCGCCCCGAATTAAGAACAAAGAAGGTGGCACATCATCTGTGAACTTTTGTTTCCGAAACGGAATGCGGAGGGTGGGAAATTCAAACTCAGGCCCATGCCACCCCGCTTTGGTTTCAACCTCGCAACCAAACTTTCGGCCTTTGCCTTCCACCAATAGATCAACGCCATACTGATCTGGATTTTCAATGCAAACGTATCCCAGCTTGACCCAGAATTGCCGAACTGCTTCCTTTGCTTCGGCGTCGTGGAGTGCGTGTTGCTCTTCTACAAACTGCTTATGCTTCCAGACTTGTTGCAAACCGCCACTCAAATTGCCACCTTCAAAGCGGGAGATAAACGCAAAACACTCCACCAACACCTATTCCTGCCGAAAGACTATTCAGGGTCTCCCACCGTCAGCCTGTATACCCCGTGGACGGAAGCGGAAGTACTCTCCCATCTCACTGCTGGTTGGGGTCAGGATACGATGAGTGATCTCAGGCTGGAATATCTCTACAGGCCTCAGCCTGAAGTTTCGGGGGAATGAGACCGTTAAAGGGACAAGGTGCTATAGGTACT
>WTIQ01000281.1 GCA_011525185.1 Paracoccaceae bacterium
CCTTAGATACAGATCTCCTGGACGGAATAAGGTTTTATTCCGCAGCCAGGGTATATGATGAATTTACATGTGCCGAATTGAGGAACCACTCTTGAGCTGCCCCAACTCCAGCGCCCAGTTTGATCGATGCACCCGCGCGAACCAATGACATCTCCGCAATTGTTAGAGCAGTCAGGCACATACCTTCGTTCAAGTCGCCGAGGTGACCGATGCGGAAGACTTTGCCGTTCAGCGGGCCAAGGCCACTTCCAAAAGAAGTGTTGAAATCCTCATAGGCTATCCGTAGGACGTCGCGCGCATCTACATAATTGGGCACTCTGATGGCCGAAACCGTATCTGAGTAAAGTGATTTATGCTCGGCCACTAGCTCAAGACCCCATGCAGAGATAGCATGTCGAATTCCCTCTGCTAAACGCTTGTGACGAGCAATAACGTTTTCCAAGCCCTCAGCTTCAATAATATTCAAAGAAGTGCGTAAACCGTGGAATAATTGGGTCGGTGGGGTGTATGGCCAGTAACCATTTTTGTTCATCTGCAGCATGTCATCAAAGTCGAAATAGGCACGACGCATATTCGATGACTTCGCTGCTTCAAGTGCTTTTTCACTTACACCAAGGATACCTAGGCCTGCTGGTAGCATCAAACCTTTCTGACTACCCGCAACGACTAAATCAACCTCCCACTCATCCATCTGAAAATCTAGCGAGCCAATCGAAGAGACTCCATCCACAAAAAGCAGGGCATCATGGAAGTTCTCATCAAGAGCCCGTCGGACAGACGCGATGTCAGAGGTAACGCCTGTTGCCGTTTCATTGTGGGTAACAAATACAGCTTTAATTTCGTCATCTGCATCACGCCCCAAGCGACGGGAAATTTCACTGACGGGAACTCCAGCACCCCATGCGATATCTATCACCTCAACATCCAAATCGAGGCGCTGCGCCATTTCGACCCAAAGCGTCGAAAAATGACCGTAGCGAGCCATTAAAACTTTATCTCCTGGGTTAAGAGTATTTGTGATAGCCGCTTCCCAAGCACCGGTGCCTGACCCCGGAAAGAACATTACGTTACCCTTATCCGTGCGAAGAACCTTTTTGATACCAGTGAAAAGCTCCAATGTTAAATCGCCATAATCAGGTGCGCGCATATCTTGCATCGGTACGTTCATCGATTGGCGTACCGCTTCCGGAACATTTGTAGGTCCAGGAACATAGAGGTGATTGATACCAGTTTTCATTGCAGAATCCTTTCGCTTTTCAAAACTGATATGGCTCGAACTACCAATGCTGCAAATGCAAATGGGTAATGTTGTGAATGCGAATATTCACAAGAGTATTAATTTGTGAATTTGTGAACTTTGTGTTAAGGTATGTTCTATGAAAACATTCATTGGCCCTCGTTTGCGCCGTCTTCGACGCGAAAAAAATCAAACCCAAGCCCAAATGGCCAAGGCCTTGGGTATCAGTATTTCATATGTCAACATGTTAGAAAAAAACGAACGGAGCGTTTCTGTACCCGTACTTCTACAACTGTTTCAAACATATGGCGTAGACTGGCGCGAAATAGCAGACGAAGATGAAGTTGCTACTTTGGCGAACTTACGCAGCGCCTTTCAGGATCCATTATTCGAAAATCATGTTCCCGATCTAGCACAACTTCGATCATTAATGTCAGATGCGCCTGATGTAACACAAAGCTTTTTAAAGCTTTTGACAGTCTACCGTTCTGCAACAGACCGGCTTCTTTCATTAACAAATGCAAGTGAGACTGATTTGCGTCTTTTGTCAGCATCACCTGAGTCGGTTGTTCATGATTTTTTCCGCCAAAACCGGAACCATTTTAGTGAACTTGAAGAAGCGGCTGAAAATTTCTGGCAAGACGAGCGACCACAAAGCGATGATCTTTATGCGACGATGAAGGCTTATTTAAGAGATCGACATGGCCTGACGACACGTGTGGTTCCCGTATCTGACATGCCAGACACGCTAAGGCAGTACTTTGCAGATCGTAAAGAAATACATCTATCCGAAGGTCTCGACCATCCCAATAGAACGTTCCAACTTGCCCATACACTAGGTCTAATTGAAAAATCTGATTTAATGGAAGAGCTCTTATCAAGGCTAAATATCGATGATGAGGCAGGATTGAACCGTTGCAAGGTGGAGTTAGCAAATTACTTCGCAGCAGCCGTACTTATGCCATATGACGCTTATCTGGAAGAAGCACTTGCATGTAAATATGATTTTGCGCATTTGTCTTTGCGATTTGGAGTGAGTTTTGAGCAGGCCTGTCATCGAGCTACCACGTTGCAAAAGGACGGAGCCGAAGGCGTACCATTTTTCTTTTTAAGAATAGACAAGGCGGGTAACGTAACGAAGCGCTTCAACTCAACAGGTTTCAATTTGGCTGAGTATGGTGGGGCTTGCCCTCGCTTAAACGTGCATACGAGTTTTCGCAATCCCGGTTCAGTGGTGCCTCAGCTAGTGGAGATGCCAGATGAAGGTAGATTTTTTGTCTTCGCACGCACCGTTAACAGACCTAAATTTACCCGTCACTCGCTTGATAAACGCCTTGTTGTTGCCATGGGCTGTAGCATAGATAATCTGGAGCAAATAGGCTACTCTGAAACGTTAAGAAGCACCCCTCAGCAATTCACTGAAATTGGCATCAACTGTCGTATATGTCCGCGCGCTAACTGTGATCAAAGAGCTCACAACGCCATCTTGCTTAATGAACCGGTAGATGTGATGCGTAAAGGAACAACGCGGTATGCAACTTAATGTGCATCAGGATTAAT
>WTIQ01000113.1 GCA_011525185.1 Paracoccaceae bacterium
ATTTTATCATAGCCCGTGCAGCGGCATAGATTGCCTGCCAGAGCAAAACGGATGTCTTCTTCGTTAGGGTTTGGGTTATCTTGCAAGAGGGCTTTTGCGGCCATTAAAAACCCAGGAGTACAAATCCCGCATTGCAGGGCGGCATGTTCGATGAATTTGCGCTGCAAAGGGTGCAGTTCACTGCCTTGGGCAAGGCCCTCAACGGTTTCTATCTCAGCGCCCTGAGCTTCTGCTCCCAGAACCAGACAGGAGCATACGACCCGCCCATCCATGAGGGTACTGCATGCTCCGCAATCTCCTGTGCCACAGCCCTCTTTTGCCCCCATGAGGCCAAGTTTATCGCGCAAGATATCCAAGAGCGTTTCGTCTGCTTTGCACAGAAATTCAATATCATCCCCGTTTATTGTTGTGGATACTGCTATGGATGATGACATCATTTTTCTCCTGCGCGTTCATAAGCGATAAGAGCCGAGCGTTTGGCGAGCACGCCCGCGACGTGTTTGCGAAAAGCCACAGTCCCGCGTTTGTCATCTATAGGCGAGGCAGCGTTTGCACAGTGCTGTGCCAGGCTCTCTAAAACGGTCTCCTCTAATGCGGTGTCGATGATGAGATCGGCGGCTTCAGTTGCGAGAATAACCTTGGGACCAACGGCACCGAGGCAGACGCGCGCCTCAGACACACGCCCATCTGCGCTGCGGGTGAGTGCGACTGCTACACCCACAACGGCAATGTCCATTTCTGTACGTGGTGTAAAACGGAGATAAGCGTCCGCGCTGTGAGGGGATGGGGCAGGGACATGAAGAGCACGTATGAATTCATCACGCTTTAGGGCTGTTCGCCCGGGAGCAAGGGGGATATGCTCCACGGGGATGGCGCGTTCGCCCTCGGTCCCGACCACGAGTGCCTTTGCCCCTGCTGCGACAAGTGCGGGCACACTATCAGCCGCGGGTGAGGCATTGCACAGATTACCTGAGAGGGTGCAACGGCTTTGGATTTGGTTAGAGCCGATCAAGTTGGCGGCTTCTACGAGCCCTGGCCATGCTGTTTTCAAACCCTCATGCTCTCCCAAGGCAGCGCAAGGCACAGCCGCACCGATGGTAAAACCATTCTCGTCTTCGACAATATCCCGCATGCCCTTTATGGATTTGATATCTATGATTAAATCTGCATTAAACTGATCGCTTTGCATTTTCACTAAGAGATCAGTGCCGCCTGCTAAGATATGGGCCGTGGTGGATGGCTGCGCTAAAAGCGATGCAGCCTCATTGGCTGTATTCGGACGTTCATACCGCATAAAACGAAATCTCCCCGTTTTTTTGTTGGCTTAACTTTGAGCATGGACCAAAAGAATTTCGGTTTTCAAGTCTTACTCGCAGAAAACTACTCATTTTGCTAACTATGATCCGATCATGCCCTTGCGTCGGGCCTTGGGGTCGTGCTTGTGCTCGACAGTTCTGAGAGGGCGGCCGCGACAATGCAAAAGGCTCCAATCATCTCTCGCCATCCAAAGGGTTCGCCTGAGAAAAGAGCGGCTGAAATCAGGCCAACGACAACTTCGCTCATGAGCAAAAGCCCAACGCGGGCAGGGGTCAAATAGGTGGTCGGCCAAACGGTCAGCCATGTCATTGGAATGGTAAAAAGGCCAAGCAGCGGGGCAGACCCAAGTAAAGCAATCCCCCAAGTGGCATCCGCCTGCGTAAAGATGGCATCGCTCATCAACAGAGCGGCGAAAAAGGTGACAGCAAAGGCGCCTCCTAAAAAAGCCATTATTTGTGATGTGACACCAGTTTGTCCCGCTTTATAGAGACCAAGTGTCCCGAAGGCCCACGTGATCCCCGACAGGAGGGCAAGGGTATCGCCAAGGTTTTTGGGCCAAGGGAGGGAGAGCCCATCGCCCAAAACGACACACAGTCCAAGCACGCCAAGTGCTAGAGCGATCACTCTATTCAAACCCAATCTTTCGCCTAAAAAGATCAGGCCTAGAAGCGTGCCCCAAATGGGGGTGAGATAAAACAACAAGATGCTGCGAACGACATCTGTGTGAAACAGGCTCACCGTATAGAGGCCAAAGGCTGCCCCCGTGAACGCGCCCCCAATTAGCAGGCGTCGCCACTCCAAGGCAATGGTTTTGCGATCGCGCCAACAGAGCGGCGCCAAGAGAATGAGAGATGCCGCAAAGAGCACAATGCCCGCCCAAGTCGCAGACAGCCCCTGTGCGCCTAACCACCTGATGGGCACCCAGTATATACCCCACATCGCGCCGCCCATCAAAAGGGCTGCGCTTGCATTTTGCGGGGTCATGTAGCGTGCGGTGTTGAGCATTTTTAAAGCCCAAGGGCCTTTTTGCGCTCCTGCGCAAAGCCCTGAACAATCCGGTCAGCGATCAAGGCAAGGATGGCCATGGCCGCTCCCGCGGAGACGCCAAGGCCGACATCTGCCTTGCCAAGCGCTAGGTAAATGCTTTGCCCCAGTCCCGTCGTGCCAATGAGGGCCGCAATCACCAGCATTGCAAAGGCATAAAGGATTGTTTGATTAAGCCCCAAGAGCAAGGTCGGCACAGCATAAGGTATGCGTAGGTCTCTCATAATTTGCCAGTCAGATGCACCCGACATGACCGCCGCCTCCAGCAATTCAGGAGGCGTGTTACTCAGCCCGTGCTGGGTATAGCGGATCATCGGAACAATGGCATAGGCGCAAATGGCGATAAAGGCCGAGAATTCTCCGATCTGAAAGAACATCAAGACGGGGATTAGAAACACAAAGAGGGGAATTGTTTGCAACATATCGCACAGCGGGCGCACAATCTTCCATGCCATGGGGGACACAACGCACAAGAGGCCAATCGCGCTGCCCAAGACGGCACAGGTGAAGACGGAAATGCCAGATAAATAAAGCGATAAGAGTGCGCGTTCCCAAAGACCTGCGATCAAGATGCTCAGTAAAAGCGCCACAATCAGAAGCGCAAGCGCACGTCCTCCCGCGCTCCAACCAAGCCCTGCACTCAGGCTCAGAACAAAAATCCAAGGCAGTTCAGAGATCCCTGTCTCAAGGACAATAGAAACGATAATCAACAGTGCTGCAGCCTTGAACGCGCCGCGAGAAACCAAACCTAGGGCAAGCACAAGCGCTATTGCAAAAAACCACACGCTATGCGCCGTGGTCCATTGAAACCCCCAAGTGAAGACCAAGACCGCCCCATCCAATCCGATCCGAAGCGGTAGCATCGCGTAAAAAACAATACTGTTTTTGACCGCATCTAGGCTAGCTCCGTTTTCAGCCGTGAATACGCCTAGCCGCGCGTCGACGGCTGCTGCGACAGGTTCAAAAAGGTGTAAGTCTTCGGGATTGGATAGGGGGCCAAGACCGATGAGAGACACCAATATTCCCGCTGCCGCTATAAAGAACGCAATGCGCCAATTATGTTCATTGCGCTCTTGGCTCAGGGCTGCGCTGATCCGATCAATGAGAATGGCAAAGACAACAATGACAAGGCCCGCCAAAAGACTTTGGCCAAATTGTGCCTTGCGCATCGTCAAGAGAACTTCCCACCCAATATCGTCAAAGCCGCCAATAACAGCGGCGATAATCACCATCGAAAGCGAGGCCATCAGGCATTGGTTTACACCGACCATAATTTGGCTCTTAGCGGCGGGGAGCTCCACGAAAAAAAGCCGTTGAAAAGCGGTTGCGCCGCTCATGATGGCGGCGTCTTTGATCTCTGGATCGACCCGTTCAAGGCCTAAAATAACATTGCGTGCCATCGGTGGGGTTGCATAGATCGCTGATGCGATTAGGCCGACCACGGGGCCAAATCCAAAGAGCAACAAAAGAGGTGTCAGATAGGCAAATGTTGGGATTGTTTGCATAATGTCTAGCACGGCCTGTAGTGCAGATTTGATCGGCTGCACTTTGTGCGCGAGAATGCCAAACGCAAGGCCCAAGAGCAGGGCGAGGGGCACAGAAACGCTCACCAAGGCAAGCGTATTCATACCCTTTATCCAATATCCAGATCCTAGCACAAAACCTAGGCCAACCAGCGACAACAGAGCCAACCGCCAGCCGCCAACATACCACGCTAGAGCCGTTACGATCCCAAGTGTAAGAGACCAAGGGGCAGAGACAAAGAGCATGTTGGTCCAACGCATAGGATAACTCATAAGCCCCGAAAATGCACGTGCGAGTGGTTTTACCGTTTCCAATCCAGCGCCCAAAGCATCTCCAACCCAAGAGGTCAGGGGCAATTGGAAAGAGTCAGGCCAGTTCACAAGCCACGGCGCGGATGTCTCCAGTAAAAGCACCAAAAGCCCAAGCCCAGCAATACTCCAGAGGATGGTCAGTTTGAAATCTGTTTTGAGCTCTTGAAACAGTCTGCCCATCGTTATGAGGCGTCTCTCAAAGCAGCATCGGCAAGGTCCTTGGGTGAGACAGTTCCGATGAGCTGTCCCGTGTCATCCTCAACTGCGAGCGGTGCGAGATGTGCGGAGCTCATCGCGAGCGCTGCATCAATACTCATTGTGCTCTGTACTCTTGGTGCGCTTTCGAGGTCACCTTGGACCCCCTTCTGCATGACACTTGCAACAGTGGCATGTCGGCCCGTTGCAACATCCTTAGAGAATTCTCGGACATAGGCATTTACGGGAGAGAGAACGATCTCGGCTGGCGTGCCGATTTGTACGATCTCACCATCCCGCATAATGGCGATGCGGTCTGCGAGCTTTAGAGCTTCGGTAATATCATGGGTGATAAAGATAATGGTCTTATTAAATTTACGGCGTACTTCTAGAAACTCGTCTTGGAGTTGGCGCCTAATAAGCGGATCAAGAGCAGAAAAGGGTTCATCCAAAAACCACACCGAACAATCCCCTGCGAGCGAGCGGGCTATTCCCACTCTTTGCCTTTGTCCGCCCGAAAGTTCGCGGGGAAAGGCGTGCTTGCGTCCCTCCAACCCTACCATGTGGATTATCGGAAGAACGTGTTTGTGCCGCTCGCGTTTTGAGAGGCCCGAAACTTTCAGCGGAAAAGCCACGTTATCAATCACGCTCATGTGTGGAAACAATCCAAAATGCTGAAAGACCATTCCCAAAGTGCTGCGGCGCAGTTCAGTCATCCGCTTTTTACTGGCCGCCAGAATATCTTCGCCTTCAATAGAAATTTGTCCAGAAGTGACCTCTACAAGCCTTGATAGGCATCTGATTAAAGTGGATTTTCCTGATCCTGAAAGGCCCATGATGACGAAAAGCTCACCTTGCTTAACGTCAAAACTCACATTGCGTACCGCTGGGATCAGATTGTGCGAAAGAAGGCTCTGGGACACATCATTTGGATCATTGGAGCGTGATAAAGCGTCTGCTAATCGTTGCTCGGCTTTCTCACCAAAAACCTGCCACAAATTGCGGCAGGTTATTGTATTTTGTGCGCTTGTGGTCATCAGCCGCGGATTATTTCGTGGCTGCATCCACCACTGGTTTCCACGTGGCTTCGTTTTCGGCCATCCAAGCGGCAACAACATCTTCAATATTGCCTCCATCCACGTCTATCGCGCCCATCATTGGCTGCTGGGCATCTACGCTCAAGGTGTAATTGCTCAAGATTTCAAACGCGGCTGGCCATTTTTCTTCCATGCCCGCCCAGCCTGCTTTGAAGATGCGCGTTGCAGAAAAATCGCAGTCATGGGTCGCATTCGGATTTGATCCCCAAGACGCATCATTGAAGCAATCATCATTGCCGATCGGCAAATCAACGAATTTCACATCATAAGCTGACATGGCCCAATGCGGTTGCCAAAACACGATTAAAAGCGGGGATTTCTTTTCAGTCGATGCGCGAAGCTCCGTGATCAGCGCTCCCTCTGAACCAGCAGGGACAGCTTTGAATGGGAGGTCAAAGCCAGTCATTCGGTCTGCACCTGGCGTGCCCCAATCCGCGGGATAATCGACCAAACGCCCTTGTGGGATCGTCTCGGCCGTCGCAAAGGTCATAGCGCAGTCACGCAGCGCTTCCCAAGCAGGCAAGCCAGGACAAAGGTCTGCAACATGTGCAGGATAAGCTAGTCCTTCTTTTGCGTCTAATTCCAAATTACCCAGCTCGACAACGCCGCCATCCGCAACTTTCTTGGCGTAGTCTTCTGAGACGTTAGAAGACCAAATCTCCATGGCCCCATGCAATTCACCATCGGCCATGGCTTGATACATATTCATGTATCCGGCGGTCACATATTCGACTTTATAACCTGCCGCTTCTAGCATATCGCCTGCCACATGGGTTGAGACATGCTGGCCTGTCCATTCATTTATGGCTAGTTTTATAGGATCGTTGACATCACCCAGCTCTGCGCCGTAGCTGGCTCCAGCCATTAATCCGATACACAATGTTGTTGTGAGTGTTTTCAAGTTCTCTCTCCCGATGTTAGCTTTGGGAAAGCTTAGCTATTTCTGCACAAAGTGAAAGAGGAAAAGAGGATGTGCCCTTTTACACGAAGGTTCGCGTGAGCGGTTCATGTTGGGAGTATGCTGCATCGCAAGCTGGATGTGTATCTCTGCCAGTATCCAACTTTGCCCCTAGACAGTTCACAGCGGCCATTATTTATTTTTATTTGATTAAAAAAATGCGACAATGCTCGAGCGCAAAGATCCGTCCCAATATTCAAGCGTAAGCCGTGAAAAAAACCAGCTCATGTCATGATTGAATTGACCATTAGTCTGACGTCGTGACCGCGTTTTTCCAAAAAACCAGCGCATGATGGGTACGTAATTTCTTTGGGAGTGGCATCATAGGTGACTGATCTGCCCTGTTGTCACGCTGCTGTCGGCTGATTTTAAAAAATGGGCGAATTGGGTCTCAAAAAGATGCCAGAGAATCATGTGTTTCACGTCAAACCGAGGAAATTTGGTTCTAAGCCGCAATAAAAAAGGGTACTTGGGTGCGATAAAATGGGTGAATCGAAAAAAAACCTTCTGTTATTTCAATTCGTACTTTAATCGGGGCCGCGAAACCAATAGATAGCAACAAAGGGCGGACGCGTTTTCGCCCAATATTGGAATTTGGGAGAGGTTTTATGCTCAACAACATCGGTTTGCCTGGCATTTTGCTGATTGCAATTGTTGTCTTGGTCTTGTTTGGACGTGGTAAGATCAGTTCATTGATGGGTGAAGTGGGTAAGGGGATCACTGCATTTAAAAAAGGTGTGAACGACAGCACTAAGGAGCTGGAAGAAGAAGCCGCAGCAGAGGCGAAGGACGTCACTCCAGAAAACGAGAAAGACAAGGTCTAATTGAATGCTAGACCTCGGCTGGACGGAGCTGCTTGTCATAGGCATTGTCGCTTTGATTGTGATCGGTCCAAAAGATTTACCCGTCTTGTTTCGCAAAGTGGGTCATTTCGTTGGTCGGGCCAAGGGCATGGCACGAGAATTTTCGCGTGCTATGGATCAGGCGGCGAGTGAAGCTGGTGTGGATGATGTGCAAAAGTCGCTCAAAGCTGCGACCAACCCCCTAAAAACGGGCATGGATCAAGTGAAAGCTGCGGCATCCACCGAGTTTGAAGCCTATAACCCACTGAAAGACAGCAAGGAGAAATCCGAGCAGCGTGCAGCAGACGCGAAAAAAATCCAAGAGGCCACGCGCAAACGTGAGGCATCAAAAGCGTCGGCCCAAAAGGACGAGACAGAAGCCAGTGCATCACAGCCGATAGCTGCCTCGTCAAAAGAAGACGCACAGCCCGCGGCCCAAAGCAGCCCTGTCAAAGATGACACAACGGATGAAAAAGCATGAGCGGTCAAGACGAGATTGACAAAAGCTCTGCGCCCCTGATCGAACATTTGGCAGAGCTTAGAACCTGTTTAATTCGCGCCGTTATTGCCTTTGTCATCGGTATTGTTTTGGCCTTTGCCGTTGCAGAGCCAATTTTACAGTTTCTTCTCGCCCCCATCGAAGAAACTCTGCGAGATTTGGGGGATCCGTCCCCGACCATGCAATACACCTCACCGCAAGAGTATCTTTTTACTTTGTTTCGCATTTCAATGGTCTTTGGATTTGCTTTGGCCTTTCCGGTAATCAGTTATCAGCTCTGGCGCTTCGTTGCCCCAGGTCTTTACCGCGCTGAAAAGAATGCCTTTTTGCCCTTTTTGATCGCCTCTCCTGTGATGTTCTTGCTCGGAGCCTCTTTCGCGCATTTCGTGGTAACACCGCTTGCGATGGCTTTTTTCCTTGGATTTGTGGACGTGAGTTCCGTCTTTGCGACACTTCTTCAATCTGCCACGGGAGCCGATGCGCTTGGTGTGCCTGAAACAGACAGCGGGATAAGCATTACCTTTTTTGGAAAAGTAAACGAGTCGCTTGATATAACGCTGAAATTTATCATTGCCTTTGGCCTTTGTTTCCAGTTGCCAGTTCTTTTGACACTAATGGGAAAGGCTGGGCTTGTGAGTGCGGAGGGGTTGGGCAGCGTGCGCAAATATGCGGTTGTTGGCATTTTGCTCTTAGCCGCCTTGGTGACGCCGCCTGATGTGATCACCCAGCTCATTTTGTTTACAGTTGTCTACGGTCTATATGAAGTGTCGATTTTCCTTGTCGCGCGCGTGGAGAAAAAGCGTGATGCAAAGCTGCGTGAGGAGGGCTATTTTGACGATGAAGACGAATTCGACGATGATTTAGATGATGACGACGAAGACCTCGACAAACCCAAAGAGTGATGCACTAGATCGTATTGCTGAGGCGCTTGAGCGGATGTCGCCAGCACCCCTGAGCACTCCTGCTTTTGAAAGTGCGGATGCCTTTGTCTGGCAGGTTGCCCCTGATGCTCTTCTACCTGTTTCGAATGTGTCCCGGGTTGAGATGGGTTTACTCGTTGGCATTGATCGCACTAGGGACACACTCTTTCAAAATACGCTTCAATTTGCCCAAGGGTTCAGCGCCAACAATGCGCTTTTGTGGGGTGCGCGGGGGATGGGAAAGTCCTCTTTGGTCAAGGCGGTCCATGGCGCTTTGGTGGAGCAGGGACATCCTCTCAAAATCGTGGAATTGCAGCGCGAAGACCTTCCCTCTGTGTCGCGGCTCCTTTCGTATCTGCGTCAATCCTCGCATCGCTTTATTCTGTTCTGCGATGATCTGAGCTTTAGTCACGACGATCAGCATTATAAATCACTGAAAGCGGTTCTTGATGGTGGGATAGAGGGGCGGCCTGACAATGTTTTGTTTTACGCAACCTCCAACCGTCGCCACCTTATGCCCCGTGATATGATCCAAAACGAACGTTCGAGCGGGATTAACCCTTCCGAAGCCGTAGAGGAAAAGGTGTCTCTCTCCGATCGCTTCGGACTGTGGCTTGGGTTTCATCCGTGTTCGCAGGATGAGTACCTTGACATGATCCGCGGCTATTGTGCGGCCTATGGTCTTACTCTTGACGACGCGGAGCTACGCGCGCAGGCGATCGAATGGCAAGCCACGCGCGGCGGGCGCTCAGGGCGCGTGGCGTGGCAGTTTTTCACCGATCTCGCGGGCCGCTCTGGCCTTAAACTCTAAGTGTCCTAAACAATGCTCGCCCAACGATTAAGTGCTGAATTTATGGGGACGCTTTTGCTGGTCGCAACGGTCGTCGGGTCGGGCATCATGGGGGATGCGCTCAGCGATGACACAGCCGTGTCCCTTTTGGGCAATACCTTGCCAACAGGGGCGATCCTTTTTGTTATTATCACGCTCTTTGCACCCATTTCTGGGGCACATTTCAATCCTGTTGTCACTGGCGTCTTTTGGCTGAGAGGCGAACTCTCTGCCCGTGACGCACTCCTCTATATTCCTGTCCAAATCGGTGGCGGTATTGCGGGGAGTTTCATCGCGCATATCATGTTTGACCTGCCTCTTATCCGGCTCTCAGAGACCGTGAGGAGCGGAACAGGCCAATATTTTTCCGAAAGTGTTGCGAGTTTTGGCCTTCTGTTGACGATCCTCATGGGGCTGCGTTCGGCCCCGCAGCAGATTCCAATTCTGGTTGGTCTTTATATAACGGCGGCCTATTGGTTTACGTCCTCAACCAGCTTTGCCAACCCCGCGGTCACAATCGCGCGCAGCCTCAGCGATACATTTGCAGGCATTCGCCCCTCTGATGTGCCGATGTTCATCCTATGCCAAATCCTTGGCGCTCTCGGGGCCGCCTTTTTTGTGCGTTATGTGATCCGGGATCAAGCGCCCTCCTAGAGCCTGTTTCGCTAAAACCTGCACCATGTGCCCGCCGCAGGCCTCATGTCTTAGGCGGGGCGGGCGGACACGTGCTGAAATGCTTTGTATTTCAAAGACCTCAGCATAACATTGTTCACATTTAGAAATGAGGCCCGCGTCTGCCTGGGTAGGCGCGCGTGTGCGATGACGAACCCTTTGAGAATTCCCCGCAAGACCCCTATATTTCAATAAGTTGAGAAAGAGATCGCGCCTGCCGGGGTGGCAGGCAGGCGCGGGCCAGTGGTGCCGATAGGTGCGGTGTTTTGGCTATTTTCTAATATGCAGAGGTCTTTTTCAGAGCGATAGGGCGCTTCCAGCATTTCCTTTCCAATAATTTGGGTAAAGCAAAATTGCATCGCCAATTATGTCCACATCTTTTGGAACCAGTGCATCTTTCCCGATTGCGGGGACACACGGGAGCGCCCCTAGTCGTCTAAACCATCAAGCGACTCCTGAACCTTTTCAACCATATGCGGCATCCCGATCTCTGCATAAAGATCCCGCGCTTGCACCCAAAACGCCCGCGCCGCAGCTAAATCACCACGGGTATCTGCCAGAATGCCAAGGTTGGTATAATTTTTCGCCATCCCCTCTTTGC
>WTIQ01000221.1 GCA_011525185.1 Paracoccaceae bacterium
AACATCCTAACGACTTTGATCAATTGATCACGCATCTCAAGGCGTGAGACAACCATATCAAGCATGCCATGATCCAAAAGATATTCAGCGCGTTGGAACCCTTCTGGCAATTGTTCTCGAATGGTTTGTTCGATCACGCGAGGGCCTGCAAAGCAAATAAGTGACTTGGGTTCTGCGATATGGATGTCCCCGAGCATCGCATAGGAAGCTGTCACTCCGCCCGTTGTTGGATGCGTGAGCACCACAATATACGGGAGGCCTGCCTCTTTGAGCATTTGAATAGCAACGGTTGTGCGGGGCATTTGCATGAGGCTTAAGATGCCTTCTTGCATCCGTGCGCCACCTGCGGCGGAAAATAAAATGAAGGGTCTCTTGAGTTCCACCGCGCGTTCTGCAGCCGCAATGATTGCGTTCCCAACATACATACCCATGGAGCCCGCCATAAAGGTAAAATCCTGAGCGGCGGCCACGATAGGGGTACGGCCAATCTCACCCTCCGCCACGAGCATCGCTTCGCCTTCACCTGTGGATTTCTGTGCAGTCTTTAGGCGTTCTGGATATTTCTTTTGGTCTTTAAATTGAAGCGGGTCCGCCGTGGGTTGAGGCACTTTAACTTCGACAAAGATGCCACTGTCAAACAAACCCTTAAAGCGATTGCGTGGGGTGATGCCCATATGATGACCACAGTGGGTGCAAACGTTTAAATTGTCGCTCAATTCGCGATGAAACAACATGGTCCCGCAGTCATCACACTTTGTCCAAAGGTTCTCGGGAACTTCGCGCCGAGAAAAGATAGAATTTATCTTTGGCCGGACATAGTTATTAATCCAATTCATGCGGTATTTCCTGCTTCTTGTTCCCGCTCTTAGAGATAAGGACAGGCAAACAAAAATGCAATCACTCTAAAGCGGGAATGAACCGACATTTATCCCCGTTGAGACCAAAGCGCTGTGAATACGCCTTCACGTGGTTTTACTGGAGGCAAGCTTGAGCACATCCCAATAACTTCCCCGAATTTCCATTTCAGGACCATAGCCTTTGCTCAGCATCAAATTATGAAGTTTGGGCAAGTTTCTGCAAGGCACATGTAAAATCAAGTGATGTTCGAGATGATAATTTACCCAATACGGTGCCAAAAAGAGGCGCATCAATGGCCCTGCTTTGGTGGTACGCACATTTTTGAGGGGGTTATCAGAAAATTCCACAGCGCCATGTTCGGCAATGTTACGGACCCGCAGTACCAATTGATACCACGTTAAAAGAGGCAAGAGCCAGAAAGCAAAATACCACCACCAAGCGCCAAAGAACCAAAAGAGCAAAAAAAGAACAAGATTTGCACTTCCCGCTTTTAGGAGTGGTCCCCCAGCAAAGGATTGGGTCAGCTCTTCGTCGCTTGGCTTGTGCTCGACTTCGCCAGCAAACTTAAGCGCATGCAAAATCTGCGCACTGCGTTGTTTAAAACCGGTTTGCCCTGTGATGTCGCGGATGATTTTGCGCATCAAGGAGGCGCGCGTTGTCGGGAAGGGACGTGACAAGTTGAGGTCAGGATCCTCTTCCGTTTGCGTATATCGATGATGTTTAAGGTGATATTTACGATAGTCAAACAAGTCCGCTAAAATGGGGCGTCCGCAAATCCACTCGCCCACATTTTCATTTAGCTTTCGATTTTTAAATAGCGCGTTATGCGCGGCTTCGTGCATTAAAATCGCAAGCCCCAATTGGCGTGACCCGATGAGCATAACCGCAAGGAGAGCCGTGAAGATATTGGGCCAAAACGAAAAAATTGCTAGGGCTGCGCCAATAACCGCCCAGCAATGGAGCACCAGTATCCAGCCCCAAAGATCAGAGCGGGCTGCAAGCGGACGTATTTCTTCAGAGCTCAAAAATCGCTTACCAGGTGTCATCTGTGCACTTTCGATCAAACACGTGTGAGTAAACTAGCTCTGATTCTGCCTCACGATCAAGATTTGCGTTTTATAACCTTACGTCTTAGTCCTTGGGCGCAAAGCGTCTCTCCCAGAGCACATACAGTAGTATCAAGAACACAGTATGGACCAGCATTCCTAAGCCAAGTATTGGCGATGTGAGATCAATTTCCGCACGAAAGAGCGCCATTGCGTCCAGATGGCCTTCAATTCCCAAGAGAAAGCAAACAACGAAATTATTGGCAAAGTGAAGGCCGAAAGCAGCGCCTATGTTCCCAGTCCTCAACGTAATGCGGCATAAGATGATGCCGACGACAGTTGTGTTGAGCACATAAAAATAGGCATTGGTTCCAAATTGTGGATCAAAATGACCAAGGCCGAAAACAAGCGAAGGAAGCCCTCCTGCAATCAGAAAGCCACCGCCGCGGGCTGTAATCGTTTGTAGCAAATAGCCGCGAAAAAATAATTCTTCTGCACCGATTTGGACGAAAAGGAGCACGATTATAGGTAAGCTCCACAAAAACGAGGGCCAAAATGTTAGAGCGGTGTTGAAGGCGTAGTAATCATTTGCCAAGAAAACGAAATTTATCGAGTGCCATATCAATTCATACCCAAGAGCAAACCCTAATATGGTGAGTGCTCCGATCCAAAAATGACGCCAATTAAATCGTAAGTCTGATCCAAAAAGGGTTTGGAAGGGCATTTTATGGATGTACCGCACCACGAGTGCGAGGCCGAGCCACATCGGGAAAAAAGTCAAGAGCAAGATTGCTAAGTCTTGCGCGTTTCGACCATTTTCAAATCCAGCCGATAGGAATCCCAAATAGCCAAAGGTAAAGCCGAGGCCCAACATTCCTAGGC
>WTIQ01000190.1 GCA_011525185.1 Paracoccaceae bacterium
ATTGCAGACACGGCTTTTCAGGAGCATCGCTGCCCTTTATTCGAGGGTAAATTTAGGAAATACATTATGCCCTTTTCCCTCCCTATTTACGTTATCGGTGACATCCATGGTCAGCTCGCTGCTTTTGAAAAGGCGTTGCGCGCCATTGAGGAAGATGGGGGAACAAATGCGCCGATTGTGATCATTGGGGATTTGGTGGACCGCGGCGCAGATAGTAGGCGCGTGATCGATTTGGCCATGGAACAACAGGCCAGTGGCAAACCCATCGTGGTGCTGAAGGGCAATCATGATCGCATGTTCGAATATTTCATGCAAAGCCCGCCGCGCCACGATCCACTATTGCGGGTTGGGCATCACTGGTTTCATGAGGCGCTTGGGGGCGTTGAGACCATGGCCTCTTATAGCGTTGAGGTGAGGGAGGATTTGCAGCTCAGGCAGGTCCATGAGCGCGCGCTTGAACAGGTCCCCGAAGAGCATGTTGCCTTTCTCAAAACCCTTCCGACACATTACGACCAAGGAGAGGTTTTCTTTGTACATGCGGGTATTCGCCCCAATATTCAGCTTGAGCAGCAAACAGAAGATGATCTGCTCTGGATCCGCAAAGAGTTTCTCGATTTTGCCGCGCCGCACCCTAAATTGATCGTGCATGGCCACACCCCTGAAAAAGGCCCGAAGCAGTATAGCAACCGGATTAATGTGGATGGGGGTGCAGGTTATGGACGCCCCTTGGTGCCTGTTGCGATTGAGGCGGGCGAGATGCGCGCTCTGTTCTGAACGCTCCTCTCACAGGCTTGCAAAATAAATACCATTCACGTTATGTCCGCCTCCATGTTTACTGTCGTCGCATTATATCACTTCACAAGGTTTGAAGATCCCTCCGCCTTGCGGGCTCCCCTTCAAAAGGCCTGTGATGATCTTGGCATCACTGGATCGCTTTTGCTGGCGCAAGAAGGGATAAATGGGACCATTGCCGGAACACGGAAGGGTATTGATACCATCCTAGGGCATCTGCGCTCCCTGCCTGGGTGCAGCACCTTGGAACACAAAGAAAGCAGCGCAAGCCTTCCGCCATTCCCGCGGATGAAAGTCAAGCTTAAGAAAGAGATTGTGACAATGGGGCAACCTGATGTGGATCCCGTTGCGCGGGTTGGCCATTATGTAGAGGCCAAAGATTGGAATGCACTGATTAGCGCGCCTGATGTGGCGGTCATTGACACGCGCAATGATTACGAAGTTGGCATTGGCACCTTTGAGGGTGCCATTGATCCGCAGACCAAATCTTTTCGGGATTTCCCAAAGTGGTGGGAGGCGAACAAAGAGCGTTTTCACAACAAAAAGATCGCCATGTTTTGTACGGGCGGTATTCGCTGTGAAAAATCCACGAATTACTTGCTGGGGCAAGGGGTGGAGGAGGTCTATCACCTCAAAGGGGGCATTCTGAAATATCTGGAGGATGTCCCGCAAGAGGACAGCCAGTGGACAGGGGACTGCTTTGTTTTTGATGCGCGGGTCTCTGTTGGTCATGGACTGGCGGAAGGGCCGCATCAATTGTGCTATGCCTGCCGTCGACCTATCCTGCCCGAAGACCGCGCACGCGCGGAATATGAACATGGCGTCTCCTGTCATCAGTGTCATGGCGATACCTCAGAGGCAGACAAAGACCGGTTTCGTGAACGACAAAAGCAAATTCGACTTGCACGAGAAAGGGGCGAGACCCATATGCGTGGGTATGACGGAAATTAAGTTTTTAAAAACCTCTGCATAACACCGACCCCACTAAGAAATAAGGCCCGCGCCTGCCCAGGCAGGCGCGGGCCGATGGCGCCACTGGGTGCATTATTGATCCAAGGATCTCAACTAAACCCAGTTATGGATAACGCAGGACTACCGCATTGTTTTCAAGAGATATTCAGCGCTCTCCCAATGTGCCCGCCGTGGGGCGGGCGGACACATGCTGAAATGCTTTGCATTTCAGGTTTATAAGGGACTGCCAGCATTTCCTTATCCATAATTCGGATTCAATTCAGACAGATTATAAATTATGGCGGTTGCGTAAACGCGCTTTAGCCGACCTCAAATGCGAGTGGCTTGATTTGATCAAAGACGCCTGTTGCGCTGAGTTCTGCGAGCACGTCTTTGGGCAAGGTGTGATCCACATACAAAAGCGCGATGGCTTCGCCGCCTTCTGCTGCGCGTCCAAGGGTAAAGTTGGCGATATTGACCCCGTTTGATCCCATGATGTGACCTAGAGTTCCAATCACGCCTGGCACGTCTTTGTTTGTGGTGTAGAGCATATGCTCCCCAATCTCGGCATCGATATTAATCCCTTTGATTTGGATAAACCGCGGTTTTCCATCGCTAAAGACGGTGCCTGCGATTGAGCGCTCGCGTTCCGCGGTGACCACAGTGACTTTGATGTATCCGTCAAAGGCACCAGACTTGTCCTGATTGGTGGTGCTGATCTGAATGCCACGTTCTTTGGCGATAAAGGGCGCACTAACCAGATTCACATCTGGATTTGCCTTTTTCATAATGCCAGCGATGACGGAGCAATTTAACGCCTCTAGGTTCATAGAAGAGACTGAACCATCGTAAAGAATATTGATCGCTTTAACGGGCTCATCAGTCATCTGCCCGATAAAGCTGCCCAAATGCCCCGCAAGTTTAAGCCAAGGCCCCATCACTTTTGCCTCTTCTGCGGTGACGGAAGGCATGTTGAGCGCATTACTCACGGCACCCGTCAAAAGGTAATCCGACATCTGTTCGGCGATTTGCAAGGCCACATTTTCCTGCGCCTCAGTTGTTGCGGCCCCAAGGTGTGGGGTGCAGACCACATTAGGCAGGTTAAAGAGCGGGTTCTCGGTGGCGGGTTCTTCGGCAAAGACATCAAAGCCGGCCCCTGCTACATGTCCTGACTTCAAGAGCTCGGCGAGCGCTTCTTCATCCACCAAGCCACCGCGAGCACAATTGATGATCCGAACCCCCTTTTTGGTTTTTGCAAGGGTGTCGCGGCTCAGGATATTGCGGGTTTGATCGGTCAAGGGGACATGCAGCGTGATAAAGTCAGTGCGTTCAATCAGGCTCTCTAATTCAACTTTTTCAACGCCCATGCGTTCGGCTTTTTCCGCACTGAGATAAGGATCATAGGCGAGAACCTTCATTTTTAGAGCGCGCGCGCGATCACAGACAATCCCGCCAATGTTTCCGGCCCCAATGACCCCGATCGTCTTACCGGTCAGCTCGACTCCCATAAAGCGGGACTTCTCCCACTTTCCTGCATGGGTTGAGGCGCTGGCCTCTGGGATTTGGCGAGAGACGGCAAACATCATGGCGATCGCATGTTCTGCGGTGGTAATCATATTGCCAAAGGGCGTATTCATGACGATCACGCCATTTTTGCTCGCCGCATTGCGGTCCACATTGTCAACGCCAATACCGGCACGTCCAACAACCTTGAGATTGCTCGCCGCGTTTAGAATTTTCTCGGTGACCTTGGTGGCAGAGCGGATCGCAAGCCCGTCATATTGATCTATGACCGCAAGCAGTTGCTCTTTGTTTTTGCCAAGATCGGGTTGGAAGTCGACGTCAATACCACGATCGCGAAAAATTTGGACAGCGGTTGGTGAGAGTTTGTCTGAGACAAGAACTTTGGGAGCCATGAGAGGCACTCCTCTTTAAAATGAAATTATTTTGATGATTAAGCGGCTTGGCTTTGTGCGTCGATTTCACTTTCAAACGCCCATAAAAGCCAGGGCAGCATGGCCTCTATATCAGAGGTTTCCACGGTTCCCCCGCACCAAATCCTAAGCCCTGCTGGTGCATCACGATAGGCGCCTATGTCAAAGGCAACCCCTTCGGCTTCGAGCCGTTTGGCGATGGATTTGGCAAAGCTATTGGCCTCCAAAATCCGAGAATCCTGAAAGCGTAAACAGACCGAGGTATTGGAGCGCGTTTGTGGATCTTTTGCAAGAAACTCAATCCAGTCGTGCTCTGCGACAAAGCGTTCTATCGCCTGAGTATTTGCATTTGCCCGCCCGATCAGACCAGAGAGCCCACCGACTGAGCGCGCCCAGTCAAGCGCAACAAGGTAATCCTCAACCGCAAGCATGGACGGGGTATTGATGGTGGCCCCCTCAAAAATGCCATCGATCAATTTGCCGTTTTTGGTGAGGCGAAAAATTTTCGGTAGGGGCCAAGCTGGGGTATAGCTTTCCAGCCGCTCAATAGCACGCGGGCTTAGGATCAACATCCCATGGGACGCTTCTCCCCCCAGCACCTTTTGCCAGCTAAAGGTTGTCACATCGAGTTTATCCCACGGCAAGTCCATCGCAAAGGCGGCAGACGTTGCATCGCAGATGGTCAGCCCTTGGCGATCATTGGGGATCATATCCCCGTTTTGCATTCGCACGCCTGAAGTGGTCCCGTTCCATGTAAACACCACATCGGTGTCGTAATCCACGCGGCGCATGTCCACGATGTCACCGTAGTCAGCGCTCAAAACCTCTGCGTCAAGTTTGAGCTGTTTGATCACATCCGTGACCCAACCCGCGCCAAAGCTTTCCCACGCGACCATGGTTGTTTTGCGTGCACCGAGGAGGGACCACATGGCCATTTCCACAGCGCCTGTGTCAGAGGCTGGTACGATCCCGATTTTGTAGCTCTCTGGAACGCCTAATATATCGCGCGTTTCCTCAATTGCGGTTTTCAGTTTTGCCTTTCCACGCGTTGCGCGATGGGAGCGACCGAGCGGTGCATCCAATAAGAGTGAAAGATCAAATGTGGGGATTTTGGCGCAAGGCCCAGATGAAAAACGCGGATTGGCCGGCCGCGTTGCCGGTTTTAGTGTGCTCATACTGCTACCCTTCCAGATAAATGCCCCTCGTTGGGGAGGGGTGTCCCACGTACCGCTATAGAGACAACTTTGGGATGTCTCAAGCCAAGAGTGGCAAAATAATAGACAATAATAGAAAAAACACCTTGCCCAGTGGTACCACCGGCCCGCGCCTGCCTGCCCCCTCGGCAGGCGCGTTCACTATTTCAACACATTGCCATATATGTGTGTCGTGGGAAATTCTCAAAGGTTTCCTCATCGCAAACGTACGCCTACCCAGGCTGGCGCGGGCCTCATTTCTAAATTGAAGCAATGCTGTGCAGAGGTCTTAGATCTTAAATTCGGACAGGTCGAATTGCGCCGTGACATTTCTATTGTTTTGCGGCATGAGCCACGAGGAAAGCCAAAGAGAACCATGAAAGCCTTTTGATGTATGTGACAAGTCTTATCGCGCAAGCTGGTATGTTAGATGCCACGCTGGTCGAAAATCTTAGAAATGCGTGGGGCGGTGGCATTGTGGAGTGGCTCGCCCCAGATGAGGCGGCAGAATTTCAGCTTGAGGTACGCCCCTCTAACTTTGATAAAGTCTGGACTGATTTGCAGGCGATGGAGGTTGATCTTGCCCTTCAGTATAGCAAAAACCGGCGTAAAAAACTCTTGATTGCTGATATGGACAGCACAATGATTGCGCAGGAATGCATTGACGAATTGGCCGATGTGGCGGGCGTTGGGGAGGATGTACGCGAGATCACAAGGCGTGCCATGAATGGTGAATTTGATTTTCCCCAAGCTCTACGGGAGCGCGTTGCCCTCATGAAAGATGTTGCAGAGACCACCATTGAAACGGTGCTCAGCGAGCGGATTTCTTATGTCTTAGGGGGTGAGACATTGATTGCGACAATGAAGGCCGCAGGGGCATATACCGCGCTGGTCTCGGGTGGCTTTACCGCCTTTAGCCAAACCGTGGCAGAAACCCTTGGCTTTGACGAACATCGCGCCAATAGGCTGATAATTGAAGAGGGTCGTCTTACGGGAGCAGTGGCAGATCCAATCCTGGGACGAGAGGCCAAAGTCGAAGCTTTGGAAGACTTGACACAAAAGCTTAGCCTAAGGGACGAGGATGTGATCGCCGTTGGGGATGGTGCAAATGATTTGGGCATGTTGAAACGGGCTGATCTAGGCGTTGCACTTCATGCCAAGCCAGCGGTGGCAGCAGAATGTGATGTGAAAATCAACTTTGGTGATTTGACGGCGCTTCTTTATCTCCAAGGGTATCATAAAGACGCTTTTGTGACCCCTTGAGTGTGGTCACAATTCGCTCTTTAAATCTTTGAATTATGACCCAATTTATAAAAGGAATAAGGACTGGAGTTTGATATGGCCAAGTATGAACGCAATCCCGATGTTATTGCGACGCTAAGCGAAGAAGAGTTTTGGGTGACGCAACAAAGCGGCACCGAGCGGGCAGGAAGTGGGAAATTGCTCTATAACAAAGAGCCTGGTCTTTACGTTGATATTGTTTCTGGTGAGCCTTTGTTTGCCTCCAGCGACAAATATGAAAGCGGATGCGGGTGGCCGAGTTTCACCAAACCGATCGAAGCAGACCATGTGAAAGAATTTCACGATACCAGCCATGGCATGGTGCGCACCGAAGTAAGAAGCCTGCATGGAGACAGTCACCTTGGTCATGTGTTTCCCGATGGCCCAAGAGATCGTGGTGGTTTACGCTATTGCATCAATTCTGCCTCACTACGATTTGTGCATCGTGATGACATGGAAGGCGAAGGCTACGGAGCTTATTTGGAACAAGTGGAGGATATAACATGAGCGAACGGGCCGTTCTCGCAGGGGGGTGTTTTTGGGGGATGCAAGATCTTATCCGCAAGATGCCAGGAGTGGAGAGCACGCGCGTGGGCTACACAGGCGGGGATGTTGCCAATGCAACCTACCCCAATCATGGCACCCATGCTGAAGGGATTGAAGTGATCTTTGATCCTGAAAAAATCAGCTACCGAAAACTGCTCGAATTCTTTTTTCAAATCCACGATCCAAGCACGCTAAATCGGCAAGGCAATGATCGCGGCCTGTCGTATCGCTCTGCCATATACTATGCAGATGAGACGCAAAAAGCTGAGGCCGAACGCACGATAAATGATGTTAACGCATCGGGATTATGGCCTGGCGAGGTTGTGACCGAAGTGGAGCCTGTCGGGGCGTTTTGGGAAGCAGAGCCTGAACACCAAGATTATCTTGAGCGTATTCCAAACGGGTATACCTGTCACTTTATCCGCCCTGACTGGGTCTTGCCCTCACGTGACTGAGTAGGATGAGTCCCACAAAGGGTATCGTTTTTCGGCTCTGTGCTGTGATGTGTTTCGTGGTGATGTTTTCATTGATAAAAGCCACGGCTGACAGTGTCCCCGCAGGTCAAGCGGTGTTTTATCGTTCCTTATTTGCATTGCCGATTATTGTCGCATGGTTGTTCTTGCGTGCTGAACTCCGCAATGGTTTGAAGGTCAAATCCCGCATCGGCCATTTCTGGCGCAGTTTGTTTGGGACATGCGCGATGAGTTTGAATTTTGCAGCCCTTGGCTATCTGCCACTTCCAGATGTGACTGCCATTGGATACCTTGCGCCCCTCTTGACTATTGTCTTTGCCGCCTTGTTCCTGAAAGAACGGCTCCGGCTCTTTCGCACCGTCACAATCGGGATCGGATTTTTGGGCGTGCTTGTGGTTATTGAACCGCGCGTCAGTCTTTTTTCACCAGATCACATGGAAGAGGTGTTTTTAATTGGCGTGGCTCTTGTCTTGACGGGCGCAGTCTTTGCGGCCCTTGCTCAAATTCAAGTGCGCCGTCTGGTGCAACATGAACACCCGGCAGCCATTGCGTTTTATTTTGCGGCGACATCAACCATTTTGTCTCTTTTTACTTATCTGTTTGGATGGGTTTCACTTTCAATGATGCAATTTTTGTGTCTTACAGCCTCTGGTGTGATCGGGGGGATAGGTCAGATATGTTTGACCTTATCCTATCGTCATGCGCAGGCCTCGCTTGTCGCTCCATTTGAATATGCGTCGATTTTATTCGCGCTTCTGATTGGATATACTGTGTTTCATGAGGTGCCGAGCGTGCAAATGTTAATCGGTGTCGCCATTATCGTTGCTGCGGGTCTGGTCATCATTTGGCGTGAAGCTCAAATCGGGCTAGAGCATTCCAAAGCAACCAGTCTCAAAATACCTCCCAATTGAGCCTTATTCTTTATAGCGGGTTCATAATTTAATGAGTCACTAGAACCGCTATAAGTTTATGATTTTACGCATTTTCGAACCGAAATAGTCTACCAAAGACCTTTGCATACCAGAAAAAATAGCAGAAATACCCCGCCCGGTGGGCGCCACGGGCCCGCGCCTGCCTGCCCCCTCGGCAGGCGCGTTCACTATATCAAGCTATTGAGATATATGGACATTGCGGGAAAACCACACAGGTTTCATCAACGCACGCGCGCGCCTACCCAGGCAGCCGCGGCCCTCTTTTCTAAGCGTGAACTGCGTTATGCAGAGGTCTTTATCATTTTTTTCTGAAAATGCTTTAAAGGCAGCTATTTATCTGACCATGCCATATAGGCGTAAAGGGGGCGCATGAGATGGCGTCGATACCGGCCAAACGGAAAGCGTGGTGGAACCGTTCGCATGGTTGCAGGGTAGGGGGTTTGGGGTTGTTTTTCTTGCACTAAATCGCTCAAAAGAGCGCCAGAGTAGCTTCCCATCGCGACGCCATTGCCATGGTAGGCAAAACCTGCAAAGGCCCCTTCCATCTCAGGTACCTTGCCGACATAGGGTGTTTGAGAGCGCGAGAGGCAGGCCAGTCCTGACCATTCATACTCAATCTCAACCTCACGCCATTTTGGGAAGAGAGTGCTAAAATTCTGACGAATTTCTTTCGAAATCGCGCTTTGCGCCTCATCCGTTGCGAATAATCCCCCCCGCATTCCAAAAAGAAAGCGTTTGTTGGGCAGGAGGCGGAAATAATGCAGTAAGTCGCGCGTATCATAGGCGATTTGATCGCTGGTCCAGCCTTGGGCGCTCAACTCCTCATCTGTGAGCTGGCGTGTGACGATGATTGAGGATTGCACTGGCATAAAGCGTGAGTGCAACCAGCGCGGCAAATCTTCGCTCGAATAGCCGTTTGTTGCGAAAATTACTTTATCTGCGCGTACGGTTCCCTGCCGCGTGCTTAATTCAAATCCGCTCTTGTTTTTCACAACGCTCAAAACGGGGCTCTCGCCAAAAATAGCCGCGCCTTGACGTTTGGTCGCTTCAAGAACAGTGCTTGCATATTTTCTGGGATTTAGGCCAAAGCCAATGGGGATCGTCATTCCGCCAAAAAAGCATCCCCCGAAGCCAAGCTGCACAAGTTCTTCTTTGGCATGCAAGATGGCGTCGACGCCGTAGTTTTCTTTGATACGGGGCAATTCATCCTCGAATGCTTTGGCATCCTTTGGCCGATGGGCAAGGGCGGTTTCGCCATGTGATTGAACATCGGCCTCGATTTTAAGGTCATGGAAAAGCTGGGACACAAGGGTAACGGCCTCTTTTTCGGCGGCGCGATAGAGCAAGCGTTCGTCTTTTCCAAAGAGACGGTCTAAGCGGTTATCACTTGCTTTGCCGCCGCCAAGGCAACAAAATCCGCCATTACGCCCCGTTGCGCCAAACATGGGCTGTTGAGCATCTAAAAGAGCAACGGAGTATCCGTCTCGCGTGAGATGATAGGCTGCTGAAAGCCCCGTAAAGCCTGCGCCAATAATGACCACATCACAGCGGTGATCTCGCTCAAGCCTTGGAAAATTGGGCTCTTCGACGCTAGTTCTCCAAAAACAGCGCTCAATGGGGTGATGCGAATAGGCATAGGGTTCGTAAATGCGCTTCATATCGCGATCCTACTGTTTGGCTCTTAATAGGAAACCACAGAGAGTAGAACATGCCTATCCCAAAAATGCACATGCTGTTTTGATTGACTTGTCTCAATGGCTCCACATATCCTCAGCTGTGTCAGACCGAGTTTCCTAGCGTTGTTGAAAGGCTTCAGATGAATATTGCGACCAATACGTTCCCAACGAAAGAGCTGCAAAAAAGAGATGCAGCACATCATCTTCATCCCTTCACAGCCAATAGTGATCTAGCTCAAAAGGGTGCCCGCATCATCGCAGGGGCAGAGGGTGTTTACATCACGGATACAGAGGGGCGGGATTATCTGGATGCAATGGCTGGACTTTGGTGTGTGAACATTGGGTATGGTCGTCACGAATTGGCCGACGTTGCCGCGCGGCAGATGGCAGCGCTCCCTTATTACAACACCTTTTTCCAAAGCAGTCATTTGCCTGTGATTGAGCTCTCGGAAAAATTGGCCGAGCTCGCGCCAGGCGATTTGAACCATGTGTTTTATGGCAGTTCTGGCTCAGAGGCCAATGACACAAACATCAGGCTTGCACGGTTTTATTGGGCCTTGCGAGATAAACCAAGTAAAAAGATTATCATTAGCCGCCATAATGCCTATCACGGCTCGACCATGGGCGCGGCCTCGCTCGGGGGAATGAGCTATATGCATGCACAAGGCGGTATGCCCATTCCCGACATTCATCATATCGAGCAACCCGATTGGTGGTCTCTTGGAGGGGAACATTCGCCTGAAGACTTCGGTAAAATCGCAGCGCGCCGTTTGGAGGAGGCGATCCATTTTCTGGGCGAAGACAAAGTCGCTGCCTTCATCGCAGAGCCGATCCAAGGGGCAGGTGGTGTCATCGTGCCGCCCGAAACCTATTGGCCAGAAATCCAACGAATTTGCGATGAAAGAGAAATACTCTTGATTGCCGTTGAAGTGATTTGCTGATTTGGGCGCACAGGAAACTGGTTT
>WTIQ01000169.1 GCA_011525185.1 Paracoccaceae bacterium
CTCTTGTGTAATGTTGGGGGTGACATTGTATACGACAGCAAAGCAGACCTAGAATTTGATGAGGCGATGTGGAAAACACGATTTACTCAAATATAAACCGCGACGTCCTGCTACTGGAAACCTTTCGCTTTGACCCCTCCTCAGGCTTTCAGAACCTTGCACTACATTTGGAACGTCTGGAAAAGAGCGCCAAAACCCTTGGGTTTAAATTTGATAATATAAAGATAGACGCACTCCTAAGCAAAATTTCTGCGCCCCAAGCCTTGCGATGTCGTCTCGCGCTGAGCCGTGAGGGGGACATCGATTTGCAAACCACGCCGATAGGCCAAAATCCATCCCACTGGCGCGTTGCAATTTTCCCTACAAGGCTTCGCTCAGATGACCCTTGGCTAAGAATAAAATCGACACGTCGCGCCCTATATGAAGAGGCCCGCGCAGCCCTTCCCCAAGGGATTGATGAATGGCTCTTTTTGAACGAAAGAGATGAGCTTTGTGAAGGGACGATCACAAATGTCTTTCTCCATTTTGAAGGAGATATATGGCACACACCGCATGCCTCTTGCGGGTGCCTGCCTGGTGTGTTGCGTCAGAAACTTTTGAACAATGGGAACGCTACTGAAAAGGTAATCCCAATCACTGCGGTACAAAATTACAGGCAAATTTCCTTTGGAAACTCTCTTCGCGGACAAATAGTTGCAGAACTGGTCACACTAGCGACTTGACATCACTCACACATATCTATGTATCCACTCGTTGAATTTCATATACTTGGAAGGCCGTTGTCATGCATGCCTATCGCACTCACACCTGTGCTGCGCTCACAAAATCAAACGAAGGCGATATGGTCCGCCTTTCGGGATGGGTCCATCGTGTCCGGGATCACGGCGGTGTTTTGTTCATCGACTTGCGCGATCACTATGGCGTCACCCAAGTGATTGCAGATGCCGATAGCCCCGTATTCAATCAAGTCGAAGCTGTACGCAGTGAATGGTGCATTCGCATTGACGGCAATGTCCTTGCCCGCGATGAGAGCCTCATCAATCCCAAACTCCCCACTGGCGAAATAGAAGTGTTCATCCGTGACATTGAAGTGCTCGGCAAAGCCGAAGAACTGCCCCTTCTTGTGTTTGGAGATCAAGAGTATCCCGAGGAAACCCGCCTCAAATATCGCTATCTCGACCTGCGGCGGGAAAAGCTGCAAAATAATATGAAACTGCGTTCAGATGTGGTGGCCTCGATCCGCAAGCGGATGTGGGGTCAAAATTTTCGAGAATACCAAACCCCGATTATCACCGCCTCCAGCCCAGAAGGCGCGCGGGATTTTCTCGTGCCAAGCCGCTTGCACCCTGGCAAATTCTACGCATTGCCCCAAGCGCCGCAGCAATTCAAACAACTCATCATGGTCTCAGGCTTTGACCGTTATTTTCAAATCGCGCCTTGTTTCCGAGATGAAGACCCGCGTGCTGACCGCTCTCCGACCGATTTTTATCAATTGGATATGGAAATGTCCTTTGTCACACAACAGGATGTGTTCGATACGATCCAACCAGTTCTGACAGGTGTGTTCGAAGAATTTGGGGGAGGCCGTAAGGTTGATACAGACTGGCCCCAAATTTCCTACCGGGATGCTGCGCTTTGGTATGGCAGTGACAAACCAGACCTACGAAATCCCATCAAAATGCAGGTCGTGAGCGATCATTTCCGCGGCTCTGGCTTTGCGATATTTGCTAAACTGCTTGAGCAAGACGGCACCGAAATTCGCGCCATTCCCGCCCCAGGTGGGGGAAGCCGTAAATTTTGCGACCGCATGAACAGTTTTGCCCAAAAAGAGGGCCTGCCAGGAATGGGCTACATCTTTTGGCGCGACGGTGCAGATGGCATGGAAGCCGCAGGGCCGCTGGCCAAAAACATCGGCCCCGAACGCACCGAAGCCATCCGCCAAGACCTTGGCCTTAGCGTAGGAGATGCAGCCTTTTTCCTAGGAGGAAAGCCCAAAGCCTTCGAGGCCGTCGCCGGACGCGCTCGCAATGTGATCGGCGACGAATTGGGATTAACCGAAAAAGACCGCTTTGCCTTTGCTTGGATCGTCGATTTTCCCATCTACGAAAAGGACGATGAAACAGGCTCTATCGATTTTGAACACAATCCATTTTCTATGCCGCAAGGAGGCATGGATGCCTTAGAGGGTGATCCGCTGGAGGTGCTCGGCTATCAATATGATTTGGCCTGTAACGGTTATGAACTCGTTTCTGGGGCCATCCGAAATCACAAACCTGAGATTATGTTCAAGGCCTTTGAAATCGCGGGCTATGGCGCAGATGAGGTGCGCAAACGCTTTGGCGGTATGGTCAACGCCTTTCAATATGGTGCCCCTCCGCATGGGGGATGTGCCGCAGGGATTGACCGCATTGTCATGCTCTTGGCGGATGAAGCAAACATTCGAGAGGTCATCATGTTCCCGATGAACCAACGGGCCGAAGATCTGATGATGGATGCACCCAGCGCGCCAATGGCAGAGCAATTGATGGAACTAAACTTGAGGGTGCTGCCGCAGGACTAGCAGCCTAGAGCAGGGATTAAGTGATGTCAGATGAACGCCTTGGTATTCCTGTGCCCCATTGGACCCCTCCAAGCGAGCCGCTGCCACAAATGCTCGATGGGCGCTACGTCATGTTAGAGCGCTTGGACTGGAAAAAACATGAGGCCGCACTTTGGGAGGCCTTTGCTGGTCAAGACGGAGTATGGGATTTCATGCCAGCGGGACCCTTTTCTGACCTGCCAGCCTTTCGGGCTTGGGGTCAGTCAAATGAGAGGTCCACTGACCCTCTCTTTTTTGCGATTTTCAACAAAGATGCTGGAACATGGCAGGGCGTGGCAAGCTATCTGCGTATTGCGCCAGCAGCGGGCAGTATAGAAGTGGGCTATATTTCTTTCTCCCCAGCTCTCCAGAAAACCCACGCCGCAACCGAGGCCATGTATCTCATGATGAAATGGGCCTTTGATGAGGGCTATCGGCGCTATGAATGGAAGTGTAATGATTTAAATCTCGCCTCCAAAGGTGCGGCTAAACGCTTTGGCTTTACCTATGAGGGGACGTTTAGACAGGCGCTTGTTGTGAAAGGACGCAATCGGGACACGGCTTGGTTTTCCCTTCTTGATAATGAATGGCCAGAAAAAAAATTGATGTTTGAACGCTGGCTCGAGCCTGAAAATTTTGATGAGCACTCTGTGCAAAGTCGCACACTCGCGTCATTTGTTCAGCCGTAGCAGCATGCTGTTTTCGAACATGTTTTTAGCAGTTGGCTTCTTCTCAGATGCGTTACTATCTCCAAAAACAGTTGCATAGTTTCAAAAACAGCTAGCAATGAGGGCCACAGATCCCTCACATTGGCTCGGGCGTGCGATGAAGAGGACCCTTTGAGCATGTCCAGCATTGTCCAAATATCTTAATAACTTGCCCTCTTGAACGCGCCTACCGAGGGGGCAGACAGGTTCGGCCCTCATTTTGAAAGGGAACCCTTTTATGCAGGCTCTAATAGGCGAGAGGCGCAGAGATTCTTTTGTCCAAGAGCTCCATCAATTCCCCTTGCTCGTCACGTTCAAGCGACGTCATCAATGCACGATCGCCTGCGCTCTTACACACACTTTTCAGGAATTGACTCACATAACCCTTCATCCTCATATTTGGCTCATCCGATAAGAGCGCATAGGCGTGCTTAAGATCCTCCACGTAGTTTTTGGGATTTGGTTCTACATTTTCATCGCTCAAAATGACGGGACGAAATCCCGTCTCTGAATATTGCGGCAGTACAGACAATATTTTTTGCTGAAATTCGGAAATATTCACCATTGGTTTTTCAAAAAATCCATCTGCCCCAGCGCCCAAAAAGGTATGATGCATCAACATATCACCACTGGTTCCAAACAAGGCGTCAATGCGGGGTTGCATAGCATGGAGTTCGCGCAAAAAGTCAGAACCTGATCCATCCATCAGCCCTTCATCAATAATCACAACATTGGGGCGATAGATGCGCAAATGTCGCGTTGCAGAGGCAATCGTATCCGCATGTCGCAACCGCGCCCCACTATGCACAGAGACCAATCGCATCGCGTCGCAGACAAATCGACTATCTTCCACCAAAAGTATCGTGGTACCTAGCAAGGGCTTGCTTCGAGGCGTTTCTATTGCTCCTTTGAGACTATGTAGCGGGTTCATTCTAACCTCCTTCGAATCTGTTCTTATGGTGCCAAAGGAGGTCTAAAAGTTAGTTAATCGCAGCAAAGAGAAATGCGGGTCATTGCCAAAAGCGATCCCAAACGGCATAGAGGCGGGCAAGAGAACGTCGGAGAATGAAATGATTGGACGATTAAACCATGTGGCCATCGCCGTGCCCGACCTTGTCGCTGCGGCAGATCAATATCGCAATGCGCTCGGCGCAAAGGTGGGAGATCCGCAAGACGAACCAGATCATGGTGTGACTGTGGTCTTTATCGAGCTTGAAAATACGAAAATCGAGCTTTTGTATCCCTTGGGTGACGCCAGCCCTATCCAAGGGTTCTTGGATAAAAACCCCTCTGGTGGCATTCATCATGTTTGCTATGAGGTGGACGATATCATTGCAGCGCGCGATCATCTCAAATCAACGGGTGCGCGTGTCCTTGGAACAGGAGAGCCTAAGATCGGCGCGCATGGAAAGCCTGTCCTGTTTTTACATCCCAAAGATTTCAACGGCACTCTGGTCGAACTCGAACAGGTCTAAAAGGGGTCCACCATGTCCATTACCTCTGCCATTGTTCTTTATGCCGTCATCTGGTTTATCGTGTTCTTCATCGCCATTCCCATTCGTCTCAAGACCCAAGGCGATCTGGGAGAGATCGTCCCAGGCACGCAAGCGGGTGCCCCCGAAGTGCATGAACTCAAGAAAAAGGCATGGATCACAACCTTTGTGACCCTTGTGATCTGGGGCATTTCATGTGCTGTAATTATCTCTGGTACACTGACCATGAAAGATATTGATATCTTTAATCGAATGGGGTCTTAGGGCCGTTTAACAGATTAAATAACCCCAGTTATGGATAACGCACTGCTACCGCTTTGTTTTCAAGAGATATTCAGAGCGCGCACCATGTGTCAGCCCGGGTGGGCACATGCTGAAATGCTCTGCATTTCAGGGGTATAAGGCACTTCCGACATCTCCTTATCCATAATTTGGGTTAAATACTTGGTGGAACCGCTGACAGCCACAGGCATACAAACCAAATCCAGCTAAACAACAGTTACTACGCACTAAAGCTTACTCGATGAAAGAGATGCGTAAATGTTGCGATCGCCAGCACTGGGACCAAAAGATTCAGAATAGGAATACCCAGCAACAAGGCCATGAGTATGCCCGCACTCCAGACCGATCCTGAATGCGCTTTGCGAAAAACCCGCGCCTCTTGCAATGGCACATGACGCTGCGCCACCATGTGCATATATTCTCGTCCCAAGAGCCATCCATTTGCGGCTAAAAATACAAAGAGCGAGAAGGGCAACAGAAATAGAGACACGAGCAGGGCCAAACTATTCACAAGTATGACGAGACCGAGGAAGTTAATACCGTCTTTTACAATGTCACCGACGCTCTGCGCCCGACTGTGGCGCACATGCGGATAGTGACGCTCCTCAACAGCGCTGGCCACGTGATCTGCAAAAAATCCTGACACCATAGCCGCTGTGGGCACAATCAAAAAGACCGAGAGCACAGAGAGTATGATAAAACTCCCAAGCCCAACCCACCACCCAGCATGGCCTTGCTCATCCCAAAACGAAAAGAGTCCAAAAGACCCAAAGAACCCACCAAGAACAAAGGAGAGGGCAACTGCCAAGGTAAAAAGCGCCGCAAGCGTTATTAAAATGCTACTCACAACGACGCGGCGAAAGCGGGGATCGGGAAGCTGTTGGAGGGCCAGCAGAAATGACCGCGCAATGACGCCTAAGCCCATGTTACGATATCGTTTAAATTTGGCCGTGGGCGTTCAGGCGGACGGGCACTTTCGGTGCCAATATAAATAAACCCCGCGACCCGCTCCTCTGGGGTGAGTTTCAACGCTTGCTCGACAAAAACGCGATCATGCGAAATCCATCCTGAAATCCAATTCGCCCCGTATCCCATGGCAAGCGCCGTATTCAGAAGTGCAAGGCAGGCCGCACCAGCGGAATAGCTTTGCTCAATTGAGGGGACTTTCTCAGACGACTTTTGCACTTCAATGACGGCAACGGCAAGCGGCCCTGTTTTGAACGGACGCACGGCCTTTTCAACCACATCCTCACCAAGAGCCAAAGAGCGGGCATGTTGCTCAACCTGATCTGCAAGCCGCGTCAGAGCCGTTTGATCAAAAACGATAAAGCGCCAAGGTTCCAGTTTACCATGATCGGGTGTTCTCGCCGCCGCTTCCAGAATGGTTTCAAGATCTTGGCGCGAAGGCGGCGGGGCAAGCAATGTTTTCGCAGGGCGCGACCGACGGCTTAGAAGAAATTTTACAACCGGGTTATGATCTTGGGACATTAAGAACCTCACGCATTCCTAATAATGTGGACCCTGCCTTCATGCGTTTCAAGGACACTTCATAGGTGAATTTCATATAAGCAGAATTGATGCAGTTAGATTTGATCCATGATTTTGACCAGTTCAGAGCTTATCCCAGGCTCGGACATGGCATGACCTGCATTGCGCACCAGCCTCAGATCAGCCTTTGGCCAAAGTTTTGATATGGCCCAAGCGCTTTGCGGAGGGCAAATCATATCGTATCGACCTTGCACAATATATCCAGGAATATTTGCAATTTTATTCATATTATCAAGGATATGCGTGTCGCTGTCTAAAAACCCTTTGTTTATAAAATAATGATTTTCCAAACGGGCAAAGGTTCTTGAATATTCGCCAGCAGGGTCTCCGCCGTGACCATTGGAATAAATTGAGGCAAGGGCATTCTCCCACGCCGACCATAGCCGTCCAAATTGCATCTCTGATCGCATGTCACCAGAAAACAGGCGACGATGATAGGCCCCGATCAGATCATCGCGCTCGTCTTGGGGTATTTTTTCGACAAAACGCGCCCATGTATCGGGCCAAAATTGTCCAGCGCCTCCCCCATAAAACCAATCCAATTCGCGCTGCATCATGAGAAATACGCCGCGCAAGATCAAATGCGAGACGCGCTCGGGATGTGCTTGTGCATAAAGCAACGATAGCGTTGCCCCCCAGCTCCCACCAAAGACAGCCCATTTTTCAATAGAAAAGGCATTTCGGATCATTTCGATGTCTGAGATCAAATGCCAAGTGGTGTTATCTTTGACACTGGCTGTTGGACGCGAACGACCGCATCCGCGTTGATCAAACAAAATGATCCTGAATTTCTTCGGATCAAAATAGCGACGCATCACAGGGCTACACCCGCCTCCTGGTCCGCCGTGTAAAACAACGACGGGCTGACCTTCGCGATGCCCGCATTGTTCCACGTAAATACGGTGTCCATCCCTTGTTTCCATGATCTGTTGTGAAAACGGATCAAGAGGGGGATAAAAATACTGCGGTGTGCGCTTTTGACCTGCGAATTTGTCCATGAGCAAACTATAGTGCAAAGTAATAAGAAAACACCAGACGGAGTTAACCATGGAAACACAGCAAATCACTGTTGATCCGAACGAAGTGGCAAAATTCGAAGCCATGGCCGCGGAATGGTGGGATCCGAACGGGAAATTTAAGCCGCTACACATGCTAAATCCGTGCCGGCTGGATTATATTATAGATCAAATCAGCGCCGAATTTGACCGTGACCGTAAGGGGACACGGCCCTTTGAGGGATTGCGTATCCTTGATATTGGCTGTGGCGGCGGATTGCTCTGTGAACCTATGGCGCGATTGGGTGCAGAGGTTGTGGGGGTTGACGCAGCTGCCCGCAACATTCCCGTGGCGCAAACCCATGCAGAGCAATCGGGCCTGAGCATTGAGTATCGCCATGGAACGGCTGAAGAGTTGGTAACCCAAGGGGAAGCGTTTGACGTGGTCCTTAATATGGAAGTGGTCGAGCATGTGGCGGACCCACAGTCTTATTTGAGAGCCTGTCAAGAGCTTCTCAAAACCAAAGGTTTGATGGTCTGCTCCACGATTAACAGAAATCCCAAAAGCTATGTCTTCGCAATTTTTGGCGCGGAATATGTTATGCGCTGGCTGCCAAAAGGAACGCATGAATGGTCAAAGTTCATTACCCCAGATGAGCTCTTTGAATTGATCCGCGTCGCAGGTCTTGAACCCGTGGACAGAAAAGGCTTTGTGTTTAATCCTGTGTCTTGGCAATGGCGGCTATCTGATCGTGATCTGAGCGTGAACTACGTCACTGCATCCATTAAGCCTTAATCACCGACCAGCATATATCCCTCACCCCTTACAGTTTGCAGGTATCGCGGCTGTTTGGGATCACTTTCAATCTTGCGCCGCAACCGCGTGATTTGAACATCAATGGATCGATCCTGCTCTGCCTCTCTGTTGAGCGCTTGCACAATATCTGTGCGATGTAGCGGTTGCCCAAGATTTGAGGAAAAAAGCCGCATCAAATCAATTTCTGTTGAGGTCAAGCGCACAAGGACCTCACCACACCACAATTCCGCGCGCGCCACATCGTATTTGACGTTACCCAGTGAAATTATTTTTGGGGTATTTTGCTCCTCTGTGACCTCTGGCAGACGACGCAAGATCGCTCCTATGCGCAAGAGCAATTCCTTGGGTTCAAAGGGTTTGGCCAGATAATCATCTGCCCCAGCCTCTAAGCCCGAAATGCGATCCTCTGTTTCATTTCTTGCCGTCAAGAGCAGAATGGGTGTGTCCAGTGTCTCGCGCAGTTCAGAGGTAAAGGTGACACCATCCATCCCTGGCATCATCACATCCAGAATAATGAGATCAAACATCAAGCCGCCTAAGAGCCGTCGCGCCTGATCTGCATCACGTGCTGTGCTTACGCTAAAACCATTGCGGATCAGATATTTCTGCAAGAGTTCGCGTATGCGCTCGTCATCATCTACCACCAGAAGATGGGCAAAAAAATTGCGATCATTCATCATTATTTAGTCCATCATAGATCGCATGCATATGTTTATCCATCATGGCTTCCAACACGCGGCGAAACCCTGCAACCGCCTCTGGGCCACTTTGCTTGAACGCCTCCCTCATGCGCTCATGTTGAACGGTTGAGAGCTGCTTTTCAAGTGCACGTCCCTTATCGGTCAAAAACAAGTGTCTCTCGCGTCGATCACGTTCGCCAATTTTGCTCTCCACAAGGCCATCCTCGATCAATGTGCGCAACACGCGATTGAGCGATTGTTTGGTAATCCCAAGAATTGAGAGCAAATGGTTGACAGTTGTCCCATATGAGACATGGATAAAATGGATCGCCCTATGATGGGCGCGACCATATCCGTATTCTTCTAAAATTCGATCGGGGTCTGCCGTGAACCCGCGATAGGCAAAAAACATGGCCTCAGTACTTTTGCGAAGTTGATCATCCGTGAGATAGAGCAGATGCTCTCCGCTCAGTGACCTTTGACTAGAACTCGTTGACACAAAACTCTCCATTCCTTCTGAAAATAAATTTATGTCAGTCTTGTTGACATTCCAAGGGTGGAATGATAGCGATTCACAGTTTTTGCGAAATAATATAACCGCATCGGACATAAATTTGTAATTTTTGCAAATATTGTCCGCACAAGTAAGAAAGGAGCCTAAAGATGGGTAGCGCATATGATGATCGCGACGGCAAAATTTGGTTTGACGGCAAACTGGTCGACTGGAGGGATGCGAATGTCCATGTGCTCACGCATGCGATGCATTATGCAAGCTCCGTCTTTGAAGGCGAGCGCGCCTATAGTGGTAAGATTTTCAAAAGCCGCGCGCATTCAGAGCGGCTTATTCAATCAGGAAAGCTCATCGATTTTGATATTCCCTATTCAGTAGATGAAATTGAAGCGGCAAAATATGTAGCGCTAGAGGCTAATGGGCTAACAGATGCCTATGTGCGTGCGGTGGCTTGGCGTGGTGCAGGCGAAGATATGGGGGTCGCCTCTGCCCGCAACCCAGTGCATATGGCCGTGGCAGTTTGGTCGTGGGGCAATTACTATGGGGACGCCAAAATGAAAGGCGCCAAGCTTGATATTGCAAAATGGCGTCGTCCAGACCCTGCAACAGCGCCATCACAGGCCAAAGCAGCGGGTCTTTATATGATCGCAACGATGTCCAAACATGCCGCAGAAGCCAAAGGATGCAGTGATGCCATGATGTTTGATTATCGCGGGTATATCGCTGAGGCGACTGGGGCAAATATGTTTTTTGTAAAAGACGGTGAAGTGCATACACCCACGCCTGACGCCTTCTTAAATGGCCTCACCCGTCAAACGGTTATCGATATGCTAAAAGAAAAAGGCGTCAACGTGATCGAACGCCATATCATGCCAGATGAACTGGAAGGCTTTGAACAGTGCTGGCTCACAGGAACCGCAGCCGAGGTGACACCAGTTGGCCAAATTGGGGATTACAATTTTGAGGTCGGCGCTCTGACCAAAGACATTTCAGAAAGTTATGAAACACTCGTGCGTAGCTAAAGTCTGTCACATCAATCGCAGTCGGTTGACACACTATGGCTTACGGCGAATTATGGATGACTTTGGGCTAACGCGTTGTTTTTAAATGATATTCAAGGCTAGCAC
>WTIQ01000398.1 GCA_011525185.1 Paracoccaceae bacterium
GCTCATGGGGTGTCAAGTACCCGCTCCCAAAACGGCTGCGTTTGAAACAAACACTGGTGTTGCCGCTTCTGTAAAAGAACAAGGGATGGCGGCGTCGGGTGTATCTAATGCACAAACTCAAACGCCCTCTGAAGCAAATGTAGTGGAAAGCACCTCGATTATTCCTAGGGGATTTTGGCGTGTGGTGAAAATCAACAATGCTAGATTGGAAAGTCCTGCAAAGTTTTATTTTGGAACACGAAGGGTCACTGGTGAAGGGCCATGTAATCTATTCTCTGCAGATTGGTCGAAAGGACCACGGGGATTAAATTTCGGGAGTGTTGCCACAACACGAAGGGCTTGCGCCCCTAACGTTATGGCGGAGGAAGGTAAATTCGTACGTATTTTGGAAGAGGTCACTCGCACATATATGCAAGATGGGACTTTGATAATGATGACGCCAGATGATGAAAGCTTGGTCATGCTGCCGCGATAAGTAATGTGCTTTGACGAAGGTGGAGCTTATTTTTTTATGGTCCTGTCAGGCTTTACTTAGCCTAGTTCGGGCAGGTCACGTCGCCGCGCTATAACAGGCAGCTATCAACGGAAAAATCATCGGGAATGGTCTCTTTACCCTCAAGCATAAAGTCCGCCATGATCGTAGCCACGGCAGGCGCAATTCCAAAGCCGATTTTAAAGCCACCATTGGCGATATAGGCGCTGTCGTCCAAGGGATGCCGACCCAAGACAGGCGCGCGGCTTTTGGCTCTCGGCCGCACACCTGCCCAAGTTTTAAGGATCTTGGCGTAAGCAAGCTCTGGGAAGACCGCAATGGCTCGGTTTATGACTGATAAAAGAACATCGTCTGTGGCCACTGGGTCTATATAGTCTCGTTCAGAGGTGGAGCCCACCGCGAGACTACCATCTTTATGCGGAACGAAATGCAGGCTGTCCGCAAAAATCTGCGCACAGCCTGCCTTGTCAAAGTCGAACAAAGCCGCTTGCCCTTTGACACCATTTCCAACGGGACGTTCAAAGGCTTGTGAAATCCGCAAAAGATCATGCACGCCTGTCGCCCAGAGCGTCATCCCCTGCGCTTCACTCTCGGCATGAAAGGTCACGCCCTGAGTTTCGAGTGCTCTCTTTAGCGCGTGGCAGGCCGTATAAGGATGAATATGTGCGCTTAAACTGTCATAAATCCAATGCCCTGTAGGGGACGGGGGCGCCCATGTTGGAGCATCGCTGACAACCTCAAAAGAGGCCAAACCTTTCCACAGCTCTTTTGCATTGCAATTTCTCACTTTAGCAAGCATCAGCGCGTGTTCGTCTGCAATAGGCTGAAGGCGTCCTGTGCGCATATAGCCAGACGTCATTTGCGCATTTTCTTCAACTTCGTTCCAAAAGCGCTCTGCTTTGATGAGGCTCTGAAATTGTAGTTCTTTTTTAGCATTCCAATTTTCAGGTACGTGAGGGGCCAGAGCCCCCACGATGCCGCCGCTTGCACCCGCGCCGACGCCATGGGGATCGATAATTTGCACCTTTGCGCCGCGCTTTACGCACTCCCAAGCGATCGAAAGACCAAAAATACCCGCCCCTCGGATTGTAACATCATACATTGCACGCTCGATTTTGTTTCAGTAAGCACTTAACAGTCATAATGATTTACACAAGACTAAACCATGCCGCAAAAGTTCAATGATCTTAGTTGGAAACCAAACGGAGTGCCTGTCTCACGGCGTTTTGATGATCCATATTATTCTCTTGATAATGGTTTAGACGAAACCACACATGTGTTTTTGACAGGCAATGGATTGCCCGAGCGGTTTTACGATGGATTTAGCATTGGTGAGCTCGGCTTTGGAACAGGATTGAATTTCCTTGCAACGCTTAAACTCTGGCAGGATAGCGGACAAAAAGGGTGTCTTGAATACATTAGCTTTGAGGCTTTTCCCCTTGAAAAAAATGAACTTTTGAGGGCTCATGCGGCTTTTCCCGTGCTTGTGTCGGTCTCCGAGCTGCTTGTTGGCTCTTGGGACGCGTTGAAGCAAAGTGGCGTGGTTCAAATTGAAAATATACGCCTCACGCTGGTGAGAGGCGATGCCCGTAAGACTTTGCCACAATGGCAAGGGCTTTGTGATTGTTGGTATTTGGATGGGTTTTCACCCGCCAAAAACCCCGAACTTTGGGAACCTGAGCTGATGAAATCTGTCGCTGAAAAGTCCAAGCAGGGTGGCACACTTGCCACATATTCCGCCGCAAGTTTCGTGCGGCAAAATTTGGCTGATGCAGGGTTTTCTGTGTCGCGTGTCAAAGGCTTTGGACGCAAAAAACATATGACAACCGCGGTTATGGACAGGCACAATGCAGGATAATACCCGCAAAGGGATCATCATTATGATCCTCACTAGCTTTGTCTTTGCGGCACAAGACGGGGTCTCGCGTCATCTAGCGGAAGCCTATAATACCGAATTGGTTATTATGATCCGCTACTGGTTTTTCTCGCTCTTTGTCCTTTGGATGTCGTCTCGCGCAGCCGGGGGAGTGCGGGCTGTGGCCAAAACAGCCTTTCCGCGGTTGCAAATTTTGCGTGCGATCATTCTTGTCTTTGAAATTTATGTGACGGTTTTAGCCTTCACTTATCTTGGACTGATTGAAACCCATGCGGTGTTTGCCTGCTATCCCCTCTTAATTGCGGCCCTGTCAGGTCCCGTGTTGGGCGAGAGCGTGGGCTGGCGGCGTTGGTTGGCTATTGGTGTTGGGTTTTTGGGTCTCTTGATCATTCTTCAACCTGGCAAGAG
>WTIQ01000170.1 GCA_011525185.1 Paracoccaceae bacterium
ATAGTGAAGTTAAGCGTAGCGTTTATGGCAGGTTGGTCCAGAGGTGTTCCTAAAATTGGCAACAATTTGCTGTGAGGCTAAACAAAAGAGCAAACTTAGGAAAGGTGCGTTTCATGTTGAAAGGATCTATGACGGCGTTGGTGACGCCATTTCACAATGATCAAGTGGATTTTGAAACGCTCAAGAAACTCGTCGATTATCAAATTGACAAAGGTACCCATGCACTTGTCCCCGTTGGAACGACGGGTGAAAGTCCAACTTTGACGCATGAAGAGCACGAGCAAGTGGTCGCCTGTGTGGTTGAGACGGCGGCTGGGCGTGTGCCCGTCGTGGCAGGGGCAGGCTCCAATAATACGCAAGAATCGCTGCGTCATATGCGTCATGCGAAATCTGTCGGTGCTGATGCGGCTTTGGTGGTGACGCCATATTACAACAAGCCAACGCAAGAGGGGCTCTATGCCCATTTTGCGACCTTACATGAAGCTGTCGATCTTCCGATTGTGATATATAACATTCCGCCGCGCTCTGTGGTGGATATGTCACCTGCGACTATGGGCAGGCTGGCAGAATTGCCTCGCATTATTGGAGTGAAAGACGCCACTGGCGATCTCTCGCGCGTTTCGGCACAGCGCATCACCTGCGGTGAGGATTTCCTGCAAATTTCAGGAGAAGACGCGACGGCGCATGGATTTAACGCACAAGGTGGTGTCGGGTGTATCTCGGTGACAGCCAATGTGGCGCCTGCTTTATGCTCTGAATTGCAAACAGCGTGTCTCAGCGGTGATTATGCAAAGGCGCTCGAAGTTCAGGATCGTTTGATGCCGCTCCATCAGGCGATCTTTACTGAGCCGGGTTTGGTTGGGGTCAAATACGCGATGTCAGAACCTGGCTTGTGTCTTCCAGATGTGCGCTTGCCACTTACGCCTTTGAGCGATGCAACAAAAGTCCTTGTCAAATCAGCGCTGCGTCATGCGGGGCTTTCAAATTAAAACAAGCGAAAGGCGGCTGCGAAGAGCGCAGCTGTGACGCGTCCATGTTGAATTTTATCGAGCATGATGGTCCTCGGGATGGCCCGCCGATCGTTATTGCCCATGGTTTGTTTGGATCTGCCCGCAATTGGGGCGTGATTGCAAAACGCCTATCCTCTGCAAGGCGCGTTGTTGTGGTGGATCATCGCAATCATGGGCATAGCCCTTGGGCGGAGAGCCATAGGTATCATGATCTTGTACAGGATTTGGCAGAGGTCATTGAGCATATCGGTGCGCCTTGTGATCTTGTGGGGCACTCAATGGGGGGTAAGGCTGCGATGGTTTTGGCTGTAACGCATCCGGAAATTGTCGCCCGTCTTTGCATCGCTGATATTGCGCCTGTACCCTATGACCATGATCAATCCGCTTTTATCCATGCGATGAAGTCGGTCGATTTTTCCACGGTTCACAAACGCTCAGATGTGAAAGATCAACTTGCCAATCTGATAGATGATCCTGTCTTGCAGACGTTTTTCGTGCAATCCGTCGACATAGAGAATAAATGTTGGCGTTTGAATTTGGATGTCTTGGCGCGTGAAATGCCCCATGTTTTAGGCTTTCCAAATGTGTCTGGGCGTTTTGAAAAACTTACGCTTTTTCTGACGGGCGCAGACAGTCATTATGTGCAAGGTGAGGTGCGCCCTTTGATCAAATCCATGTTCCCGCAAGCGCGTTTTGCTAAATTGCTTGGGGCTGGACATTGGCTTCACGCAGATAAACCGCGCGAGTTTGAAGCAGCGCTGCGCAGTTTCTTTGGTGCTGAGTTATGAGCAGCGGCGCTATGCGAGGCGCCCAAATTTTTTGAAGCGTTTCCAAAACTCTGCGTCGCGATATTTTTTGGAGCGTTGTACTTGCTGGGATAAGTCTGGGTTTTTAATGAACCCCGCAACGCGGCGTTGGTCGCGTTCAGAGAGCGTCACATTTGCAGTTGATTGCAAGCAAGCACAAAGATGGCGTCCAGCATTTTTGTGAGGATGTGTCAGACAGGCCTTTCGAAGCGTGTCTGCCTGAGCAAATGAAGCTGATACCACAAGACAAACCGACACCAGTGTGAGCTGTGGACGGAGAACCATAGCACGTCTACCCTTTACAAAACCCGCCCACAGTCTTTGGGTAATGCACGATTTATGCGCCGCCTAGATGCGCAATGGAATGGGTGAAGCGTGCATGAGCATGGGGTCTTTGCACAACAAGATAGTTTTGCGATTTTGTATGATCCGACTTGGGACATTTTCCGCACTTGACCAATACGGAATTTCAACACATATCAGCGCCTATGGCAGAGCTTAAAAACATACGAAACTTTTCAATCGTCGCCCATATCGATCATGGGAAGTCGACGCTTGCGGATCGCTTGATCCAGTCTACAGGCACCGTTCAAGACCGCGACATGAAAGAGCAATTGCTTGATGCAATGGATATCGAGCGCGAGCGCGGCATTACAATCAAAGCAAATACCGTGCGCATCGATTACAAGGCACAAGATGGTCAAGACTACGTCTTGAACTTAATTGATACGCCGGGTCATGTGGACTTTGCCTATGAGGTCAGCCGCTCAATGCGCGCTGTGGAAGGCTCGCTTTTGGTGGTGGATAGCACCCAAGGGGTCGAAGCGCAGACCTTGGCCAATGTCTATCAAGCGATTGACGCCGATCACGAAATCGTTCCTGTATTGAACAAGATTGATTTGCCTGCAAGCGATTGTGACCGTGTGGCCGAACAGATCGAAGATGTGATTGGTATTGACG
>WTIQ01000435.1 GCA_011525185.1 Paracoccaceae bacterium
CTTCCGCTCTATGCTTGTGGTGGTTACGGATCAAGGGGAGGAGCGCGCGCTAACCGAGGTCAAAGCGGTCGACTCGCTCTACCCGCTCAAAGGAGCAGTTAGGTTAGTTGACGATTTAGATTTTCGTGCATCACTTGCTCCAAAAGAGGGCCGTCCTGGTATTATTCTCGAGCAAGTGCTCGTGGATCGTCTTGGTTTGGTACTTGGAGACCAGCTCCAATTGGGGGCGCAGTCCTTCCATCTTGGGGGTGTCCTTGTTTCGTTGCCTGATGCGGCTGGCGATGGGTTTGGACTTGGTGCACGTTCGTTGGTCTATGCAAAGGATTTAGAGGCCTCAGGTCTCCTCGCACCAGGTACGTTTTTCTCCTCAAAATATCGTTTGGAGCTCCCAGACGGCACGGGTTTGGACGCGTTGGCTCAGGACGCTGCACAGCGGTTTGAAAACGCAGGATTGCGCTGGCGAGATGGGCGAAATGGCGCACCAGGAATCAGTGCATTCGTAGAGCGCCTTGGTGCTTTTTTGATCCTTGTGGGTCTCTCGGGGCTAGCTGTTGGTGGCGTCGGAGTTGCCTCGGCCGTCAACAGTTTTCTGACATTGAAAACATCCGTCATTGCGACTTTGAGATCGCTTGGAGCTTCGAATGCGACAGTCTTTCAGGTCTATTTTATACAAATAACCGCTTTGGCTGTGTTGGGAATTGGCCTTGGTCTGGTGCTTGGCGTTGGTTTGCCAATTGCTTTCGCACCGCTTATTGAACGTGCCTTGCCCTTTCCAGTGAACCTCTCAATTTATCCCTCAGCTATTGTTCAAGCCGCTCTCTATGGAATACTGACGGCATATCTATTTACGCTTTGGCCCTTGGCGCGGCTGCGGGATATACGCCCTGTTGCGCTCTATCGCGATCAGGTGCAGGCGCATCAAAATTGGCCCGCGCCAAGATTTTTGTTGGCTCTTCTTTTGCTGTTTGTCGCCCTTGTTGGCGCGGCCTCATTTTTTACAGGCTCTGTGAGGCTCGTGTTGTGGGCGGCGGGGGGTATCTTTGGAACACTCATTGCTCTCTATTTCAGCGCCTACTGTGTCAAAGGTCTGGCGAAAATGTTTGTGCGCACTGCAAAGGGTCGTCCTGCTCTGCGCTGGGCGCTTGCGTCACTTTATGGCCCACGTGAGGCGACAGGTTCAATCGTCCTAGCTCTGGGTCTTGGTTTGACAGTGCTTGCTTCGATTGGGCAAATTGACGGGAATTTACGCGGAGCCATTACAACCAGTCTCCCCAAGGTCGCGCCCTCATATTTCTTTGTCGATATTCAGAAATCTCAAATGCAAGAATTTGAGGCGATATTGAGCAAAAACGATGAAGTTAGCCGTATTGAGTCTGCGCCGATGTTGCGGGGCGTGATTACAAAAATAAACGGTCTGCCTGCCAAAGAGGTCGCTGGTGATCACTGGGTATTGCAAGGGGACCGTGGTGTGACCTATTCCGAAGCTCCAGTTGAAAGTTCAAAAGTCGTTGCTGGTGAGTGGTGGCCCGAAGGGTATACAGGTGAAAACCAAATCAGCTTTGGTGACGAGGAAGCCGCAGAAATGGGCCTTAGTCTTGGGGATACCATGACAATCAATATTATGGGTCGAGATATTGAAGGCCGCATAACGAGTTTTCGCGATGTTAATTTTTCCACTGCTGGTATCGGCTTTGTGGTGTCCATGAACCCAGCAGCTCTCAGGGGAGCTCCACATAGCTTTATTGCAACTGTCTACATGGAAGAAACGGCAGAACCGAGAATTTTACGCGAAATTTCCCGTGCAATGCCAAATATAACGGCGGTACGCGTCAAAGACGCGATTACTCGTGTGTCGGAATTATTGAGATCAATTGCCTCTGCAATTACGTATGGCGCCATTGTTACCTTGTGTACCGGTTTCATTGTGCTTATTGGCGCCGCGGCCTCGGGAGAACACCACAGACGATTTGAGGCTGCGGTGCTTAAGTCTCTCGGGGCCACCCGCACCCGTATTTTGCAGAGCTTTGCGCTTCGCGCGGCCATCATGGGCATAGGGGCAGGTGCAATTGCGCTTCTATGCGGCATCGCCGCCGCCTGGGCACTTTGCTACTTTTTGCTGGATACGGAGTATGCTGTAATTTGGTCGAATGCTGGTCTTGTTATTTTTGCAGGACTTCTTGCCAATGTGCTGGCCAATTTGTTTTTTGCGCTTAGAGCCCTTTCTGTCAAACCAGCGCAAATTTTGCGAAATTACGAATAGGCCTCTCATGATGTCAGGTTCGTCTGCACATGAATACGTGCTCAAGGAGTACACCACGCGGGTCATTCGGCCTCGCGCCCAAGATATTTTCTCCCTGATAAAACGGGTAGCACGCGAAGAGATTTTGCCTAAATTCCGCAATCTTGATGCCTCCGAAGTGGCGATGAAACGGTCTGAGACGGATCTGGTGACAGTCGCGGACAAAGCTGCGGAGGCGCGACTGACAAAGGGGCTTTTGCAGCTGTTCCCATCTGCGCGCATCGTGGGGGAGGAAAGCGTCGCTGCTGATCCCACGCGTCGAGACAATATTGCACAAGAGGAATTATGCTTCATCCTTGATCCAATTGACGGCACTTGGAATTATGCTAATGGACTCAGCCTCTTTGGCGTTATTATTGCGGCAACGCATTACGGCAAGCCGATCTTCGCACTCTTATATGATCCGCTTATAGAGGATGCGCATGTCGCTTTGGCAGACGACGGATGTGCCTTTGTGTCTGGTGGTGAGATTACGGGTGGGACGGACCTGAAGGTGGCAACCCATGCCGAGATTACAGGCTTCGTACCCGTGCATTTGTTCCCGCGTGAGCAAAGGGCTGAAGTGGCAGCGGCGGCGGCCAAGTTTGCCCGCTTTGCCTCTTTTCACTGTTCGTGCCATGAATATCGTTTGCTGTCACAAGGCAGTTTTCACTTTTCTCTCGCGAATATCCTGAACCCTTGGGATCATGTTGCGGGGACGATGATGGTCGAGGCTGCTGGAGGCTTTGTCTCAATGCTTGATGGGCGTCCTTATACTGTGGACGCGCGTGAGGGATATCTCGTTGCAGCAAGTGACCAAGACGTATTTAAGCAAGTGCAGAAAGAGTTTTCTTTTCTCATACATTGAGACATTGGCTCTATTATTTTAGGTCATACTTACGTTATGGGCTTTAACGTAACGACCTATGTAAAATATCATTCCGACGTAGAACTTAGAGTCACGCCTGCCGCGATTAGGCAGAATGCCTTTCAACATTTTCAATATATGTAGAGATGTTTAGTTTGGTGTTTTCTGATCAAGCACGTTTATCGCAGAGCGACTGAAATAGCTCAGAACCAAGAGAGGAAATGCAAGGGCAAAGGCCCATCGAAGACCTAAAATTTCTCCAATAAACCCTAAAATAGGGGGGGCGAAAAGGAAGATCACAAAAGCAAACTGTGCGAGTGCAGCGACGTTTTCCTCTGCACTTCGGTCTGTTCTTTGGGCGGCGGCTGACATGGACAGCGGGAAGATTACCGCGCTTCCTGCCCCCATGAGGAAAAACCCAACAAGCGCCATTTCCTGATGCGTGGAAAAACTAACGAGAGCAACACCGAGCGCCATAACCAAGATGCTGATCGTACACACACGACTTGCACTAAAACGTTCGACCAAAGGGTCTGCAAAATAGCGCGTGATCGCTTGGGATAGCGCCGCGAGGGTGAGTGAAAGCCCTGCTGTAAAAGGGGCTGCGTCGAAACTTTCGCGCATAAAAATAACAGACCAATCAATGCTCGAGCCTTCTACGAGCATCGCCGATACGGTGAAAGCGTCCAAAAGCATCACACCGCGCGAGGGAATGACAATGGAAAACCCAGCATCTGGTGTGTACTGGTGACGCGATGGGGCAGGGCTATAATTCAAAAAGACGTAAAGTGTTGCGGCGCTTGCCAGCAGCGCAATGAGCGCAAAATGTAAAAAGGGCTGCACCCCAAGCTGAGCAAGAGCAGAGCCAATAAAGCCAGCTCCGAAAAAGCCAAAACTCCAAAACGCATGAGACCTGTTCATGATGCGTTGCCCCGTGTGGGCTTCGACACGGTCAGCTTCGAGATTGACGGCAACCTCTATCAGCGCCACGCCGACACCGCCTAAGGTGAGAAATAGAAAAAAGAAAAGCGGTGTGTTGGCAAGTGCCACTAGGCATTGTGAACCTGCAATAAGAGGGATGCCGTAGGCCATAATGAGAAACAGCCCGATACGACGCACAAGTCTATCAGCAAAAAGGAGGGTGAGCTGAACACCAACGGGCAATCCAATGAGCGCAAATCCTAATGTCGCCTTATCAATATCCAAAGCTTGCTGGAGATCGCTAAGCCGTGGGAACATAGAGCCAAGCGCCAAAGCATAAACAAAAAAGCCAAAAAAGACCACATTTTTGGGATTATGCATCTTGAAACTCACGTTCGCCTATTGGTGTTTTGTCCAAGATATTCCGTCGCAGATTTCAGTCTGAAGATACAGTGATTTTTTTGTTGAAAAAGACCTAAACAGTTTAACATTAATGCCGTTTACGCAAATGGAAGAGTAAAATCTTACTCTGAATTGAACGTGGAGTGTCTTGAATGGCTGATATTGTTGGCGAAGCTGTGAATTCACATGGCTATCAGGCCCTGACCAATGGCTACGAAAAAGCCCAACAATTTATTCAGGCCTCTGACGCAAAGGGGCGTGTTCTTGCGGCAATGACGGATCGCAACACCAAAATGGAGCAGGTTGGGCTTTTGAACAGTCAAGCGGCACAATTTAGCTCCGCACATAGCGTCTCTGTCCAGATCAACAGTGTTTCAAAACAAGTCATCTCAGAGATGGCAAAACTCCCCGCAGATGTGACTATCGAAATAGCGGATAAGATTCGTATCAACATTCAAAATGGTGATTGGCCGAAAAATAAGTCCGAGTCCTCACGGGCAGTACAGGCCGTTATTCGCGATTACCAGGCCTTTTCTAGCCGATAAATTTTGGGCTCATGTGAAGTTCTGCTTGGCTTTCCCTCGGTATTTTTGTGTCAGCTCTTCTGGGACTTCCTCTCCATCCACCAGAAAGGGTAAGATGCCTTTTCGCAAAGAATTTCCGCGCATGTCCATAATGTCGTTGTCAGAGCGTGTGACGCGCTGGGCGCAGCGGCGGCCCCAGTCGGCCAGTTGGTCGTAGAGACGTGAAATCACCTCTTTGTGGGTCTCTCCTTTTCCAAGGTCATGAAATTCGTCAGGGTCGCTTTGCAAATCAAAGAGCATGGGGCGAAACCCTCCCTCGGCATGCATCATTTTGTATCGTCCGTCAAAAATCATAAATAAGCGGCAGTCTTTGGGGGCAAGGCCGAGGCGGTTGGCTTGGGGGCTTGCAGAATAATCATATTCGGAAATCACATAGTCTCGCCAAGGCGGGGTATCGCCAAAGAGCCAAGGTTGCAATGAGCGTCCCTCTAAGATGTGATCGGGATGATCGCCGCCTGCGGCCTCTACAAAGGTTGCTGCCACATCGATGCTCTCAACTAATGCATTGCAGGTCGTGCCCCGCGTTGCATCTGCTTGCGCGCGTGGATCATAGATAATCATGGGCACTTTTACAGAGGGTTCGTGAAAAAGGTCTTTCTCTCCGAGCCAGTGATCGCCCAAATAATCCCCATGGTCCGAGGTCAAAACAATCATGGTGTCATTCATGGCGCCTGTCTGTTCAAGATGATCGAGCAGCACCCCAAGCTGATCGTCGCATTGTTTCACAAGACCCATATAGGCGGGAATGACCTTATCGCGCACCTCATCCTGTTGAAACGCGGCTGCGATTTTATTGCTCATATAAGCGTCATAGACGGGGTGGGGGGTCTCACGCTCTATATCATGCCTCACCGCTGGCGCTACATGTTCTTTGCCATACATATCGTGATAGGGGGCAGGCACGATGTAGGGCCAATGCGGTTTAATGTAACTCACATGCGCGCACCAATTGCCCTTGGCCTGCTTGAGAAAGGCAAGCGCTTGTTGCGTGAGCCAAGGGGTTTCGCTGTCTTCTTCGTGAATGTTTGCGGGCTTGTCGGCATTGTTAAAGAACCAGCCAGAGGCAATATGACCCTCTTCATCAATTCCCGCATTGGCATTGTTGGCCCAAGGGTTTGGATCTTTATAGCCTTTGGATTTCAGGTATTCATTGTAGGGCGAGCGGTTTGTGTCATAAAAGCCGTCTGGCCCTTCCGCCCATAAACCATCGTCACGCACCCAGGTGTCAAAACCGCATTCAGCTTGGCGTGCCCCAATCACACCCTCGCGGCTGAGGCCAAGACGTTCAAAGCCTTCCTCGTCCACGCGCATATGGGTTTTGCCGATTAACCAACACGCCATCCCGTGCTTGCGCAAATGATCTCCGAGCGTATGCTCGCCGACGCGTAAGGGAAAGCCGTTCCACGCCGCCCCGTGAGAGGAGACGTAACGCCCCGTGTAAAAGCTCATACGACTTGCGCCGCATACAGGAGATTGCACATAGGCATTTGTAAAGCGGACCCCTTGCTTGGCAACACGGTCAAAATTGGGTGTATCAAGATGCGGGTGTCCAGCGCAGCTTAGATAGTCAAATCTCAGTTGGTCATACATGATAAAAAGAATATTCAAGACCTTACCCTTCTGCTGTTCTAGAACTCGCTCATAGCCTACTGTAGAATGACGCTATTGCGGAAAGAATGGCAAGCATCATGCCCTAGAGAGTGCATGCTAAATTTAATTCCTTTGCCGATCGTAAAAATTTAATATTGGCTCCACACAGTTTACATGCCTGTCGGAATTCTTTTATCTGCGGCAGAGGCAGTTTATTGAGCCGTTAGGCTGTGCCTTTTGAGCTATTAGTAATGCGAAAATTGGGAAAATAGATATGACAATCGCGCAGTTGGATGCACCTAAACGGGGATTTGATATCTCAGAATTTGAGCGTCGCACAGCCCTTGCGCAACGTGAAATGAAGGCACTGGGACTTGCGGGTCTTTTGCTCACAACCGAACCAGAAGTGCGTTATTTTACGGGGTTTTATTCGCTGTTTTGGCAAAGTCCCACGCGGCCTTGGTTTGTCTTTGTTCCTGAAACTGGCAAGCCTATTGCGGTGATCCCTGAAATTGGTGCAGATTTGATGCGCAGAACTTGGATTGACGATATTCGCACATGGAGCGCTCCTTGTCCGACTGATGACGGGCTTTCGCTCCTTGTGGATCTGCTAAAGCCTTTTGCGGATCAAAAGGCAAAGATTGGTGTGATGAAAGGTCATGAGAGCCTATTGCGCATGCCTCTTGGCGACTGGGAGCGGTTGTGTGCGCAGCTAGAGGATTTGCATTCTCAAGATGTGACCAACATCGTGCAGTCCTTGCGCATGGTCAAATCGGAGGCTGAGATTGAAAAACTTGCCCATATTTGCAAGATCGGGTCAGACACTTTTGCGCGTGTTCCCGAGTTTGCTCGGCGTTATAAGCCGCTAGAGGATGTCTTTCGAGATTTCCGTATCGCGGCCCTAAGCGCAGGAGCAGATGATGCGCCCTACGTTGTGGGCGGAGCAAATCAGGGCGGTTATCGTGATGTTATTTCCCCCCCCTCGCGTCACCCATTACAGATGGGCGATATTCTTATGATCGATACGGGATGTATATGGGATGGTTATTTTTGCGACTTTGATCGCAATTGGGCGATTGGCCAAGCCGATGATCTGAGCCGCGCGGCCTATGATGTCTTGTGGCGAGCCACTGAAGCAGGGCTAGAGGCGGCACGCCCTGGCGCGACGGCGCGCGATCTCTTTGTTGCGATGTCCAAGGTGCTGGCAGAACTCGATCGCAGTGGTGGGGATATCGGTCGCTTGGGGCACGGGCTTGGGATGCAGCTCACCGAGCAACCCTCACATGCGGCTTTCGATGATACCGAATTGAAAGAGAATATGGTGTTAACACTGGAACCTTCGCTCTCTTACGGGGAGGGCGTCATGATGGTGCATGAAGAAAATATTGTTGTGACTCCAAATGGGGGGCGTTTGCTGACCCGTCGTGCGCCACCAGAGCTTCCCGTTATTTAGGGGCGTGTTGCGCGGAATTGATTTTACCAAGCGCCCAGAGCGCGTGGACAAAGGAGCCTGCACAAAAGGTCAGACCAAAAAAGATCAACTCCCACGCAGCGGGCCCCTTGGCGCCCTTGGCCCAAAGAGCGACGACGATCACGAAGAATAAGACGGCAGAGACAATGGCACGAAATTTATATTCGCTCTGCTTTTTGGGATCGTAAAGCGACATGTTTAAACTCCTGTTCTCTTTCTTGTTTCTGATACATGATCAAGCTCACTGTCTCGGATCGTCGTCTTGCTAGAATGTTGAACTGCTTGGCATTTGATTTAGCTCCCCTTTGACATTATCAAAGTCTGAGCAGAATATGATCTTTACCCCGACACGGACCGCTGGCTTGAAGCGGCTGAATGACTTTCTCCCCAAGGCCGGTGCGTCTTATGCGAAGCTGCGCAATTATGATCGTGGTCAAGGCGGACACAGGGATGTTTCAACACTGTCGCCCTATATCCGTCGGCGTGCTGTGAGTGAGGACGAGGTTTTGCGCTCGGTTTTGGCGCGTCACTCCCTGCGCTCCAGTGAGAAATTTGTCCAAGAGGTCTTTTGGCGAACCTATTGGAAAGGCTGGCTTGAGCTGCGGCCTAGCCTATGGGCGAGGTATCAATCTGAACTGTGGGATCTTGAAAACCAAATTGCCACACAAGCGGGACTGCGCGCTGCCTGGGAGGAGGCCTGCCTTGGCAGGACAGGCATTGCCTGTTTTGATGCTTGGGCGCATGAATTGGTTGAGACGGGATATTTACACAATCATGCCCGGATGTGGTTTGCCTCAATATGGATTTTTACCTTAAATTTGCCGTGGCAGTTGGGTGCCGATTTTTTTCTGCGTCATCTTTTAGATGGTGACCCCGCCTCAAACACCTTGAGTTGGCGCTGGGTCGGTGGGTTGCAAACTGTCGGGAAAACCTATTTGACCCGCGCTGACAACATCGCAAAATTCACAGAAGGTCGGTTTCACCCCAAAGGCCTTGCACGCTCTGCATTTCCGCTTCCCTCCGATGGCGCGATCACACGGGGTTTTCCGCCCATGAATGTGGCTGATGCCAAGTATGATCGCCCCGCTTTGCTTCTCATCCATGATGACAATTTAAATTTCAGTGATCTGTTCAACGCTTATTCTCAGATTGTGGCAGCCTGCCGGGTCGATACGTTAAGCGGACAAAGTCCTTGGATCATGTCGCAAAATGTGACGGACTTTGTAAATGGAGTGTCCGATGATGCGATTTCGCGCTGGTGCAGCGGCTTGGAGCTTCATGACTGCAATAGCGATATGGAAAGCGTGGTGTCATTGGCCAAATTCCATAACATTGAGCAGGTTATCACAAACTATCCAACCGTCGGTGCCGCGGCTGACTATGTTGCCCGTTTAGAGGATGAGCTTTCACCCTTGGGCATTCGTGTCATCAGACATATCTCTCAACATGATCTGGTATGCTGGCCTAGAGCGACCCATGGGTTTTTTAAATTCAAGGAGTATATCCCGAATTTCGTGATATCGCTCGGCCTTGCGTAAGGGGGCTAGAGCGTGTCACGTTTAATAGGATTCATTCGACACGCTCTAACTTACCTTTTTGGCCGCATGTTCGAACCGCCAAACCGGTGCCCACTTTGGCTGAACATGCTCTAGTGACCCATGTCTTTACCTGTGCTGCAACAGCACTATTATTTAAGACATGAAAAAAGCGGAGAGTTTTGTCATGGTACGATATTTTATGCGCGTTTTCTCATTCGTCCTCTTGATGTTGCCAGCAGGTCTTGTCCAAGCGAGCAGTCAGCAGCTTCTGGATGAGCTTGCGCAATCCCCGTCTGTGCAAGCGGCCAAGCCTATTATTGACGCCCTTTGGGAGGCTTGGACCAACGCGCATATGACGCCAAAAGAGCAAGACCTTATGCAGCGCGGGCTGGCTGCAATGGGGCAGGGCGATTTCATTTTGGCAGAAAGTACATTTGGTGATCTGGTGGGTGAAAACCCAGATTTTACCGAAGCTTGGAACAAGCGCGCTACCATCCGCTTTATGATGGGCAAATTTGAGGCGTCACGCTCGGACGTGTTTGAAGTTTTGGATCGAGAACCGCGCCATTTTGGAGCGATTTCAGGACTTGGGATGATTTACATGCATCTGGGGGAGCTCGACAACGCTCTGCAAGCCTACAGGGACCTTCAACGCGTTTTCCCAGCCAGCCCAGAGGCGCAACGCTACATTCCAGTGCTCAAGCGGCAACTCGGACTTTCTGATTTGTAAACGCCTCATCGATCTTAGGCGCGTCAGATGATGCAGGCCTTACAGACGAGGCAGTGGGGCAGTATGCGTGGCCAGAAACCATAAGGCAAAATTGCTGTGACGCCTGTCTTGGTCGCTATTGGAGTGGTTAAAAACAGAAGTAGCAACACCGACTAACATTTCATCCGCATCCATTTATTGGATTTGTGGCAAAACTTCGTGTTTTGTACAAAAATATGAATACGAATTTACAATATTGTATATGGCTCTTTCGTGGAATTACTCTACTTATGGTAACACAAGCAGATGTACCTACCCTGCTCTG
>WTIQ01000018.1 GCA_011525185.1 Paracoccaceae bacterium
TGATTAAAAGAGATGAATCCGAGAGACGGGCTAAACAGGTCCAATTTCAAAAGCGCGATAGAGACCATAGCACGCCACGGCAAAAAGGACGCCCGCAAGAATAGCACGGGAGAGACCCTCTGTTGCCATCTCACCTGTGCCATCTTGAAAGACCGCCGCAATGATCAAAAAACTCAGGCTAAAGGCAAATACAAAGGCAAGGCTTGTGAGAATAGAGGCCTTTTGCGCCACAACTCTCACACACAGATCGTGAATACCCCAGCACAGGGCAGCAAGGAGACCGAGAAGAGCGCTCATAACGCGCTCTTATGTATCGTAATTTCCTTTGACGCGTTCCTTTTTGGGATCAAAATGTGGGAAAGGCACCACTTGCGCCTCTAGCCGCACTTGATCGCCATCCAAACGCCCAATTTCGAGCGAAGTTCCGATATCCGAATGCGCGACATCCACACGCGCCAAGGCAATCACCTTGCCGAGAATTGGGGATTTCATCGCCGAGGTCACAACACCAACTTGTGGCTTTCCATAATGCACACAGTCCCCTGGCGTGGGGATCACACCACCGCTTAGTTCCACTCCAACAAGCTTGTTTTGCGGCGTTGCTTTGCGCCGCTCTAACGCGGGTCGCCCGATAAAGTCATCTGTTTTGCTCTTAAGGGGCACTGTAAAGCCAATCCCTGCCTCCATCGGGTCCGTGGTGTCATCAAACTCAGAGCCTGCAAATATCAGCCCAGCCTCGATACGGATCATATCCAAAGCCCCAAGGCCAAGCGGCACCATCCCATGCGGCTCTCCCGCCTCCCATATGGCGTCAAAAACTTCAGTGGCATCTTTGGGATGGCAAAAAACCTCATAGCCAAGCTCCCCCGAATACCCCGTCCGACTCACCACAACCGAAGGACCGTGGAAGTCTTTGATCCGTCCAATAGTCAGACGAAACCATGGCAATTCCTCCACCGTGGGCTGCGCTGGCGGGGTCCAGATAATATCTTTCAAAATATCGCGGGATTTCGGCCCCTGCACTGCGACGTTGCAGTGGTGATCCGTGGAAGAGCGCACCCAAACATTCATCCCTCTTTCTTGGGCTTGTTTTTTCAGCCAGAGGCCTGATTGATCATTTCCTCCGATCCAGCGGAAGTTTGTCTCGCCCAAGCGAAAGACAGTGCCATCGTCGATCATACCGCCATGCTCATAACACATCGCCGTGTAAACAATGCCACCGATAGCCAGCTTCTTTACATCACGCGTCACGCAGAGTTGCATTAAAGCCTCAGCGTCTGGACCAGTGACTTCGTATTTGCGGAGCGGAGAGAGGTCCATGATAACCGCTTTTTCGCGCGTTGCCCAATATTCCTCAATTGCGCCATGATTGGTCATTTCATGCGCGAGCCAGTATCCAGCGTATTCGACAAAATGACGAGTATGTCGTGCAAAGCAATCGTGAAAGCCTGTTTTTTTCGTTTCTTCCATATCAGCCCCCGGTGTTTTGCGCCAACCGATTGAACGCTTAAAGTCTTCTGTTTTTTTGTAGGTCCGCACTTGGATGTCTGTGGGATTCCATCCATTGGCGGCATCGATGTCACACGGACAAGCCGTTGAAATACAGACCAAATCGGTCAAAGCCCGCAGCATGACGTAATCGCCCGGTCTTGAGTAAGGCTCATCCATTGAAAGCGCGTGGGTCTCATCCAACATGGTGTTGAAAAAGAAATTAATCGCAGGCCACCCCGTACGTGGCCGAATATCAAATGCAGCAAGTTCTTTTGTTATGTTGTCCGAACAATTGATATGCCCCGGGTAGCCTAACTCCTCATAATACCGCGCCGTACAAGCAAGCCCAAATGTATCGTGTCGCCCCACGGTATCTTGAATGATTTCAACAAGAGGCTCTTGATCCACGGAAAAGTATTTTGCGTGCAGTCCGGGCAATGGATAGAGCGACCCCATCAGCGACCGTGTCGTTGTCGGGTCGATGTCACGTTCCAATCCCTTATCTAGCGCGCGTAGGGAAAAGGCTTGAAAATCGCTGCATTCCCGACCCTGAACGTCCAAAACCTGAATAAATTCACCCTCTTTCACCATATAGGGTTTGGCTTCACCAGGTTGGATATTGATATCAACCAGAGGATCCGCTAGCGGATCAGGCAGCTCTGCTCCACCCTTGCGATAAATCGGTGTATGACGTTGAATGAACAAGACAACATCTGTCGGAGCCCATTGGCTATGCGCATCCATATCTCCGCCTGCTGCACAAACGATAAGCAAGCCATCGCTTGAGGCTGTGAAAGTTGTGCTATCACCCGCACGTGAGCCCTCTTCAAACAAAAGTGTTCCGTCTGCCGCGGCAAGATCAAATCCCGCCTTACCCAGAGCCGAGACGACCTGTCGACCTGATTGGTGGCGCAATAGCGACGCCTTAAGCCCCGATGGGTCGCGCCCCCCTTTGGCTCCAATCATACCCGCATCCGAGGTGCCATTTGGCGCAAAGAAAACCAATTCGACAGGTTGCAGGCCTTCAACGTCCTGAATGGTCAAGATGTCTCCTGCAAATATTTCAACAGCACGACTACCGCCGCCCGGGATCGGATGCCGCTCCATGCCTTCGGGCAAGACAGGCAAGCCAGGAGTGAGAACGCCTGAAATATATTTAGGGGTTGGAAATTCTAGATGATCTTTCATTCTCTAAATCCTTCCCTAAGCGAGACCTAATAGCTTTTTGCGCTTTTCAGACCACCGCATGATGATCATATCGAAGGTCAGCGCC
>WTIQ01000479.1 GCA_011525185.1 Paracoccaceae bacterium
GAGGACTTCTTTACTGATCCAAAAGGTGCTGCGATCAAAGTCAGTATGATGCACCATTCAAAGACCTTCGGATTTGCTGAGGTGGATGGGGCCAAGTGCTTGGTCATGCCCTACAAAGGAAATCAGTTGGAAATGGTCTTTGTCTTGCCAAATCCATCAAAGGACTTGAAGAGTTTGGATCTTGCTGCATTCAATTCAAAGATGAGGATGACCAAAGTGGATGTGTCTATTCCAAAATTCAAAGTGATTTGGTTGACGGTGTCATAAAAAACTCCGACGTTATATAACCCTTCCGAAGAAGGTTCAATTTCGAAAGTCAAAGCTTCTGCAGAAAGTTGAGGGGCAAGCACACATGCGCTTGAAAAAAAGATTAATCCCAAACAAAATCTTGGTGTTTTCATTTTGCTCGCCTCAGTCTCATCAGATTATTGTGCCATTGGGGTCTTCCAAGATTGAAGGACATCCGTGAGAAAATCAAGCGCGGTTGAAAACATAGAGAGAGGATCGTCGGTTGTTCGAGTAGCTTAGGGTCTAAGCGGCTGCTGAGGAGCTACTCTAAGTCATGGTAAGTAGGTCCGCTTCGAAAACTGACGTTTACGGCTTCAACAACTGAAAAATTTCAAATTTAAAATGCTATTCAGAAGAATTTTTGACCAATCCCTCCAACGTGGCTTCCTGGGCTAATTGCTTTAATTTATTATGTGCCATTGACTTAGAGGTAGCGTTGGGTTGAACTAGGCGTACGACCAACTGCATATTAATGTTGCATGGGGCATTTGAAGTGGACAAGACCGAAAAGCATGAAGACAACGAGTCTGATGCAGCGGAAGAGCAGGCGTCTTGGTTTGGTTTGGAAACATTAGAGCAGCGGATTGTACTTTCGGGTGATGTTGCCTTAACCACTTTGGAGCAACAAGAGCGAGATGATGAGCCTCAGGTCGTAGTTGTAGCTGAAACAACGACCCATTCAAACCTGACAACGCTCGATTCACCAAGTGATACTTCGAATCTGATGTTGGTGGGCGCGAGTGGATCACAAATTGCGTTATCTCAAAATGGGATCAATGGTTCACTCACCGTTTCTTCTGGTCAGACTTTGATTGGTAAGGGCAATGTTTCGTCTAGCCTGAGCAACAACGGGACTATCGCACCCGGTAATTCACCAGGTGTTTTGCGCATTGCGAGCTATGATCAGGACCCGGCCGCGACACTATCAATCGAAATAGCGGGGCAGCAGCCTGCGTTAGAGGGGCCCATCAATGCATACGACCAGTTGTTGGTCACCGGCACGGCTGATTTAGGCGGCACGCTTGCGCTGTCATTTTTAGATGATTTTACACCAACTGCTGGCCAAGTTTTTGACGTTGTAAGATGGGGCCAGCGGACAGGCTCTTTTAGTGCTTTTACCGGTCTTTATGCTGGCAACGGCATATATATGCGTCCAGTCTATTCAGCGGACCGTTTGCAACTTCACGCGACAGCGATCCCGGGTCTGCATCAGCTCGATATGTATGGGGAAAAGGCGTCGCACGTTATTGATGAATGGTTAACTGGATTGGTCAATCAAATACCACAAGAGCTGACCCTTTCGGCGTCGCTGGAAGTGTCGGGTCTGCGGGTTTCTGGCGATTGGACAATCACCGTGTTTGAGGCATTTGACGGCTGGCGCACCCGTTTTACAGTTGCGGGTGGAACTGCGAGTTGGAGTGTTTTCGGGTTGACCGGCGGATTGGCCGATGTGGCTGGCAGCTATGAATTCAGTACGAGTGCGACGGCGCTTGATCTAACAGCCTATGGCACTTTATCTGCTTTTGGCGGAGCAGCTTTGTCCGGTGACTTTGCAATTGCAAATGCAGAAACAACTAGTGGCTTGCAGATTTCGGCAGATGGCGTGTCCGCCCGCTTGGGCAACCCGTCTTATGGTGTTTCGGCCTTAGTTTCGGACGCCAACCTTTCAGTAAATTTACAAGAAGGTACATTTGACATTGTTGCAATAGGCGACGGTGAAATTGATGGCCTGCCCGGTTTTGGTTTCACTGGACAGCTGGGGATCGAGGCATCGTCCGCTAGCGGCGAGATGCGGTTCGTTGCCCGCGACGCTCAGGTTGATTTGCCCGATTTAGGCAAGCTTTCTGGTGACTTTGTCTTCGGGACATCAACCCAAGCCACCGAGACTGATCGAATCCACCGTTTTGTGATTGGCGCTGAAGAGGTCAGTGGTGCGCTTACCCTTGGCGCGCTGAGCGCTAACCTAAGCACTGGCCGCCTAGGGATCGTGATTGAAACCACAACAAATCTCAACGGAATTGGTGAGGTCAATACCACTAGTTCTGTCTACGGGCACCTTGACATGGGCATCGACATTGATGACAAGTTCTCTCTTTCGGGGCGGAAAGTTCAACTGACCTATAGTACCGCCACCAAGGAGATTTCCGAACGAGTTGAGTTGCTGTCTGGTGAGGCGCTCTGGCTGGAAGTAAAGCCCGGGACTGCCACTGCAGAAGGTCAGTTTTCGGCCATTATAGATGGCGTTCTGGCATTTTCGGGCCATTTGCAATTGGATATCAGCGCCACGACGCGTCTGCTGTCTGACGCTTCGACCGTGCGTTTGGTGGAATATAGCCTAGTAGGTCATGACGTTCGCGCAGGCTTTGGCAACTCGAATGGACTTGAGATTGATCGGTCCGATTTCGTACTGGTCTATTCGAAAGAGAAGAATGGTGCGCGGTCGTGGGTGGCCTCGCGCGGGGAGATCTATGAGGC
>WTIQ01000031.1 GCA_011525185.1 Paracoccaceae bacterium
ATTCAGACGTGATGCTTCCTAAGTCTGCGATAGAGCAACGCCAGCAGAATACCGAGTGCTACACCCGCAATATCTGCAATCCAATCTTGCAGATCCGCGCTGCGCCCAAAGGAAGGCTGGATCACCTCTATGAGACCTCCAAAAGTGCTTGCCCCAATGAAGACTGGAACCAGCCCAATACGGCCTGTACGTGCCAGGGGAAAGGCCAGAGCGGCGAAGGCGATGAGGTGCACGATTTTATCGGTCCCATCAGGCGCTTGGGGCGGCTGATTGATTGGCCAAAGCATGGCCACTGTCAGTACAGCAGTCACCATCAATGTGAGCGGGATATCGAGATACTTTCGCATGTGAATGGCGTATAAGCGCTTGGCTCATAACACAAGTGAAAGCTATGTTTTGGGAGATTCGCGAATAAGGTGAAAGATGCGCTCGATCAGGGGCTTGGGGTTCCGATAAGGGCCAGGGGTCGGGCATGGCATATCGTCGTCAGCGCATTGAGGTAAGGAAAGTCATACCTTGTTGTATCTAAATGAGACATTTCCGTGTCAATTTAAGAAATTATCTCTGGAACGTTCTTGACCTTCGCGCGTCGGTTTCATTAGATGGCTTAATATAGATAGAAATAATAATACGTGGGGCATTCTCAGCATGATACCGAATATTCTGGTTCTGCTACTTGTATTTTTAAGTACGCTATTCGCGCTCCTATTTATCCACCGTGAGCGTGAAACGTTTGCAAAGCGCGCTACCCGCCATGTCATTGCACGACAAGCGGTTCATACGGTTCCGACGCCACGGGTCGGAGGGATCGCAATAGCAGTTGGAATTCTTTCTGGGGCGCTCTTGTCTGGCAATGATCTATTCGGGACACTTCTCTGGACCACTTTGCCGATCTTTGTTATCGGGCTACTGGAAGATTTAGGGCCTGATACACCGCCGTCTTTGCGTCTTGGGGTCGCGGCACTCTCCGCAATCCTGGCAATTCTTGTTTTGAATATGCATATCACACGTGTCGATCTTCCTGGTGTCGACATCCTAATGTCGGTGACATTGGTCGGCATGGCCTTCACAATTTTTGCGTCGACTGGAATGACTCACGCTATCAATTTAATTGATGGTTTGAATGGACTATCTAGCGCTGTTGTGATTGCAATTATGATCACTTTTGGGCTTGTTGCTCATCATTACGGGCATGCAGACCTTGTGGTGATGAATGCAGTGGTCTGTGTCGCCTTCATTGGATTTATGTGTGTGAATTTTCCCAATGGGCGTGTTTTTTTGGGGGACGCGGGCGCCTATTCCATAGGGCATCTGATAGCCTGGAACGCGATTGTACTCTTGAACCGCGAACCTGACATTTCTGCTTGGGGAATTTTACTGATCCTTCTTTGGCCAGTTGTGGACACTCTATTTGCTATGGTCCGGCGCCTTGTGACAGGGCTGTCCGTCTCTCAGCCTGATAAGCTCCACTATCACCATGTTTTAATGCGGCTTGTCCTGTTGATGACGCACGAATCTATCGGAAAGAAAGAAGCAAATCCTATCGGTTCGTTCTTGTCGTGGCCCCTCATGGCAGTGCCATGTTTCTTGGGATATTCTATGATTGACGACACTCGGGGGGCATTAATTGCAATTGTTGCGTTCACCCTTGCCTATGTCATTACCTATCATTTGCTTATTCACAACGCCCTTAAGCTTCGTAAGTCTGTGCGTAACTCATAAATCGTCTCTTGAGCAATATGATTAGTGTGAGCGTAGTTAGGCGCTTCGTTTTTCAGCCTTATGTCTGTGACTTGCGAACGCTGTAGTATAAACCCTCTAAGCTTGCCCCATATACTGTACCCGTGGTGTTAAAGTGAAGAGTATAAAGATCTCCCTTTATTGCGTCAGTCGTTAATATTGAGTTTTGAATTTTTCCGCTGACGGCCATGGAAATCGAGCCATTCAAGCTCATTCGGTTAGTGGTTAATAATTCCAGATAACGCTGTTCAGATAAGATATAAGTGACTTGTGAATACGTTTGGGCGCCAGCCTGAAATCCCAAATTCCCTCCAGTCAAATCGATAAGCGCAACAACTTCACCATCACGGATCAGAAACCCTTCTCCATAATTCGCACCAACTAACAGTCCTGCTTTTACAATCTTTGGGAAAACAACTTGAGCGACGGACTGTTTCGAAATTGCATATGCGAAAGAACCGCTGCGATTAGCTTGAGCTAAACTTTCTAGCGCATCGAGGTTTGTGACGGTGTTTTGTGACTTAATATCTTCCTTTTTATTGATCAAGCTAGATTGAAAACTGTCCAGTGATCCGCAAGATGCGACAATAAGTAGAGCGATTAATACGAAACGGTTCATTTCAGCTTTCCTAGGTTTTTAATTAGAGAGCGTGCAGCTGGTTCGATGTTTTTAACACACGGACAACTCATAGACTAAACTCAGGTCATTCGTAAATCAGAAACAAGCGCGAAAAGGTATTTAGGGAACTTTTGCGTGCTCTGGTACACCATCTGGAATGAGATGATAAGGCTGCTTGTCGATGCAAAAAATCGCACTTTCAGGGTTGAACCACGAATGATCATCCAAAGTGCCAATCTTTAACACTAACATGCCAGGACGTGGTGGGCTTTTGACACAAATATGTGTGCCGCAGTTTCCACAAAAATAACGGGTCCGTGGAGTTTCTAAGTCGCTTCTCGCAAAAACACTTGGTTTGCCTTTGGTCCATTGAAAAGAGTCTTCTGAAA
>WTIQ01000286.1 GCA_011525185.1 Paracoccaceae bacterium
CATTCGCCATCTCCCCAACCGAGAGTGGCACCTGCACCTCCATGCTTTCCCGGAACTCCGGATTCGCATGGTAGGGTGGCGCGTAGTCAAACTGACACCATCCGTTGCCGGGGATGCGCACGGGAAACCAGTCGCGCACCCAGGGGTTGTCGCCCTCGATCCACTGGATCTGTGCGCCCACTGATGCGAGCCCCTCAGAGAATTGCCTGCACAGGCGTGGGTAGCGTCGTTCGGCCTCGCGGCACAGGAAGACGTCGCCTGAGGTCACACCGTTGGGGAAATCCATTCTTCCAGGCCCTCACGGGTGGTGTCCGACCCTTCCGAAGTCAGCAGGGAGCCTCCGAGGTAGTGGTCCCGCAGCACGCCGTCGTGGAACGCGGCGACACTCAGCACCGACTCATCGTACTCGGTCACCCCATGCTGGGAAAGGATGTACGCATTGCCCCACCGGCCCCGAGGGTCCAACGTCAGCAGCCAGTCGTACAGGAAGTTGATCGGGTTCATCCGGTGGACATACAGCTCGTTGCGGCCCGTCCGGTCCAGCCGGAACTCCTCGCCATCGGCATGCTTCAACGCAGGACCATTGAACCCATCCGCAGGAAGAAGCTCGAGTTGCCAGACGCGGTGCAACGTGATGTTGCCCTCATCGTCGTAGACCTCCGCCGCGTCCTTCTCCTCGAAGGTCAAGCGCTCGAGGATGGTCTGCCGTCCAGCATCCCGCCGGCGCACGATGCGCTCATTCTCTCCTTCGAATTGCCCGGCATCGGGCGCCCATCGCGCCAGGTGCTGTTTCAGGTCTTCGGCAGGATCCCAATCGGGATCCGTCTGCGCCCCATCCTCGTCCGACACCATGACCCGCGCAGCATGAAAGCTGACCTCGGGGAAATTCAACGTCCAATTGACCGACATGCTCATGCCCCCAAGGTAAGCGGCACCGCAAGACGTTCAATCCACCCAGAAGTGATTCTTGGTGAGGTATTCCTCGGTGTATCGATCACGGGGATCGTGGCATTTCATGTTGAAATACCCGACCATGGCGTGATCCCCATTCACCGAGCCGGACGTGCTGCTGAAGTCCGTTTCCACCTCGCACATCCGACGGTCATAGAAGCACCGGTCGATCATCGCGAAGTAGTTGTTTTCGCAAACGGTAAAGGCAAATTTCTTCGGGTCGAAATCCGCCCCATCCTCCGTCTCGACAAACACACATCCGAAGTCGCCCTTCTCCGAAGTATGGAACAACAAAACGGGCACGAAATGCGCATCGATCTCCCCTTGGCTCAGATGAGCCGATGCCTCGGGAAGGTCACCGCCGAAATAGGCCTCCCGACTGTAGAAAGACCCATCGTGCTCGAACGGCTGGGCATCTCCGCCAACATGGCGTTCATCGCCCTCGAGGCCCGTCACCTCAGCCACAGTAAAACCGCCGTCCGAATAGGCGGCCCAAAGATGCTCGACGTTGTCGACCTCATTCCAAGGTGGGTTCACGCCTCCCTCCCTCAAACTCGGAGAGTCGCCATCCACATTCTCATCGCCCCACTCCAGACCCCTGAGGTGGTTCACCAACCGGGCACTGTTGTCCGGGTGGCTCATCTCGCCATTGGCGATGTGTGGCTTCCAATACTCCACAAAGTCAGCCGTCACCTTGCCGATGACCAGCTCACCGCCATACCCTCCGAAATTCACCCGAAACACCCTCTTTGCCATGTCGTTTGTCCTTGGGCCAGAAGATAGCACGTGGTCTGACTTTGCATTAGATTGAAACACCAATCCTACACCACCATGCCAGCCAAAGTCTTCATGGTCGACTACGCCTCCCAGGCCGACTACAAAGTGCACTTCGTGGACTACTCCAGCCAGGAGAAGAATGCCGCAATCATTGCCAACGGCAAACTCGTGAAGTACGCTTCGCAAGCCGACTGCAAGGTCTTCATCGTCGACTACGCCTCCCAGTCCGACATCCAGATCATGCGCAAGAACTTCCCGAAAGGGTGACCGGACTTTACCTCAGAACGGATGAGGAAGGGGAGTTCCACACCCTCATCATCAAGCACACCGACGGCGACCTGACCTACCTCGCGGCGCTGGGGTATGCGGGTGGAGGTGAATGCGCCGAGTTCTACGCCCGGTTCAACCTGGACGACGAAGGCAACCTCCGCGGAGCCTTCTCCCCCTCCACAGGTTCCGGCGAATGGGAACAGAAGGTGCTCGGCATGAACTTCAATGCCGACACGGAGCGCTTCGACCTCGCCACCGAGGAGCTGTATGAGCTGATGGAGTCCGACGAGATAACCATACAGTCACAGCTGCTCGACATCCTCGGTTCGATTCTCTATTGGGGGTACGACGAAGACACCGGACAGGAATACGAGTACCCGAGCATCAAGGCCATTGGCGAAGTCGGACTCGTCGAGATGGAGGACGCCCCTGGCGTCTTCACCAACGCGGACTGGAACGACGAATGGCTCGAGGTCACCTGCTCCGACATCTGGGGGCTTTCCTTGAGCTTCCCCCACATCACCGAGGCCTACCTCTGACCGGCCTCGAAGGCCCTTTCGCTCAAGGCCGGGAAGGGCAAAAGTTGATCAGGGTGGCAGTCATGCCACTGACGGCGTGTTCGAACGTGATGGTGTCGAGTGCGCCTTTCTGCCCGTCGTGCACGTGGCCGTGGGCTGTGGTGCGGCCCTTCATCTTGAAGTGGAACAGGGCCATCAGCGCATAGAATCCCCCGACCCCAACGT
>WTIQ01000228.1 GCA_011525185.1 Paracoccaceae bacterium
ACAAGAAACACCAGAGGTACTATCTTTCTTATTAAGCGCACGCATAGTCTACATAGGTACATCTCAATCCATGCCTAGTTACGCAATCCATTCAACTCGCAAAGGTCACACTCAAAACGCAGTACTTTCAAACTAAACCGTGACGAAGCTCTCAACGAGTGGCGTTTCTGAGTTATCACAGAACAAAGATTTTTAATCGACAAGTGGTGCTCGTGCTTGTTTGTCTGAAAGCACCTTTAAACGTCATGGGTTCTACGTTGTTTTATGCATCCCATGTGAATATGCTCAATGGGGAGTTATATCTCGGTAATGGTCGCATTTAAAGATAACTTGAGGTAAACCCACTGATCATATCATTGATTTAATTTGTTAAACTGATGCGAAGGATTGAGTTTGAATGCGTAAGAAAAAACTTGGAATAAATGGTCCGATAGTTGGTGCTGTTGGATATGGCGCGATGTCATTCACGGACTTTTACGGCCCGGCAGATGATAAAAACTCAGCGCGCATTTTGGATGTATGTTTAGAGCTAGGTATTCAGCATATTGATACTTCAAATGTGTACGGCATGGGGCGCTCGGAAACTATTATTGGAGAATGGCTGAGATCTAAACGCGGTAACAACCCTTTCACGATTGCGACAAAAGTGGGCATAACACGTAATCCTGAAAATCGATTTGATAACTCCAAAGAGCACCTGACAAGTGAACTTGATGCGAGCCTGAAGAGGCTGGGGGTTGAAGCGATTGACCTATATTACATACACCGTCGTGATAGCCGCTTGGAAATTGAAGAAGTTACCGAAACGATGGCTGGTTTTGTAAGCGAAGGTAAAGTCAAATCCATTGGTTTTTCAGAGATAGCACCTTCATCATTGAGGCGGGCTAATGCAGTACACCCGATTGCAGCTGTGCAATCTGAATATTCGTTATCTACCAGAGCTCCAGAGCTTGGATTATTGCAAGCCTGTGAGGAAATTGGAGCAGCACTTGTCGGATTTTCTCCAGTAGGTCGAGGGTTATTGACTGATCGGCCGCATCAAGAAGAAAGTATCTCGAAAATGCCATTTTTGGCAACCAACCCTCGTTTTATTGAACCAAATCTCAGCCATAATTTATCATATAATAGCCGCTTCAGAGCCGTCGCTTCAGAGTTCGGTGTTCCAGCTGCTTCACTGGCTGTAGCATGGCTTCTGACCCGTGGTGATCATGTCCATGCGATCCCTGGAACAAGAAATGTAAAACACTTAAAAGAGTTAGTGTTAGGTGGATCTCTGACTGTTTCAGCAGAAATGTGTGAACGCATTGAACAGGTTTTACCGGTTGGGTGGGCACATGGTGATCGATATTCTACTGAGCAATGGAAAGGGCCAGAACGTTTTTCTTAAATGTATGAAGCATGAATGCTGTCTCGGAATAAACTACACTGCCTGACATTGCGCAGCACATTAGCTACCTAGCTATACGCAAACCAATGTCAAAGCCGACCGAAGCATCTCTATTGCATCTGGTCAAAGTAACGGATTTGATCTCTCCGCAATGAGGAAAATTATAATCGAAACTACTTACGATCTTATGATACCAGTTGAACAAAGTCCTTATTTGTAGGACCGAACCAGAGAGAAATTAACATGTCAGACACGTTGAAATTTAAACCACATGGGTGTCATTTAATCGCAGGTCAATGGATCCAAGGGGACAAAACATTCCGATCCAGCCCTGCTCATGGGGTCGCCCATGATTTTGCAGTTGGCACTGCAGATTTGGTAAATAAAGCCGCAATAGCAGCGGAAGAGGCGTTTTGGTCCTATGGTTATACTAGCGCCGCCGATCGCGCAGCATTTTTGAATGTTATTGCTGACGAAATTGACTTGCGTGGCGATGAAATTACGGAAATTGGAACGTCTGAAACGGGATTGCCCGAAGCGCGGTTAATCGGCGAACGTGGCCGCACTACTGGACAATTACGTCTGTTTGCGGCGCATATTTTGGATGGCAGCTACCTGGATAAACGCCATGATGTGGCCCTCTCAGATCGTATGCCATTGCCGAGACCCGATATCAAAATGGTGCAACGACCTCTAGGTCCAGTGGCGGTGTTCGGTGCGTCGAACTTTCCGTTAGCATTTTCCACCGCTGGGGGAGACACTGCAGCAGCATTGGCAGCGGGCTGCCCCGTGGTGGTTAAAGGCCATTCGGCCCATCCTGGCACCGGTGAAATTGTCGCCGAGGCTATAAATGCAGCCATCGCTAAATGCGGTATCCACCCCGGTGTGTTCAGCCTGATCCAAGGGGGCAAGCGGGACGTTGGTGCAACATTGGTCCAACACCCATTAATTAATGCTGTGGGTTTTACTGGATCGCTGAGCGGGGGCCGTGCATTGTTTGACCTTTGCGCTCAGCGTGAAAACCCTATTCCATTCTTTGGCGAATTGGGATCTATAAACCCAATGTTTTTGATGCCTAAGGCGCTTGAAGCACGCAATGGAGATTTGGCAGCTGGTTGGGCTGGATCGCTGACCATGGGCGCTGGGCAATTTTGCACAAACCCGGGCATTGCAGTTGTCATTTCCGGGGCGGCTGCAGATGCATTTATGACTGCTGCATCAGATGCATTGGCGGCTATTAGTGCACAAACTATGCTGACTGATGGGATTGCTGATGCATTTCGGTCTGGCCGCGACCGGGTTGCGCAAAGCGCAGGTATTCGTGAAATCCTGACAACCGTGTGCGACAC
>WTIQ01000041.1 GCA_011525185.1 Paracoccaceae bacterium
ATCAACGGACGGGCAATTGACGTCCCAAGCAAATAGAGACCTTCATAAACTTCGTTTGCCCGAAACATCGGAAAGACAAAGTCACGCACGAATTCTTCTCGGACATCTTCAATGTAGATATTTTCGGGCGCTATACCCAAAAGCTCAGCCTTTTGTCTGGCAGGTTCAAGCTCTTCCCCCTGCCCCAAATCGGCTGTGAACGTCACAACTTCGCAGCCGTACTCGGTCTGTAACCACTTCAATATAATCGAGGTATCTAGGCCACCCGAATAGGCTAGCACAACTTTTTTAGGCGCTGACATCTGCATTTCTCATCTCTTAAATTCAGGGCGCGAATATCGGTTTTTAACATGAGGAGCAAGACAAATAGGCAACCCTCCATCCATTTAAACGCCACAATCTGCACCCTACGCACCGCGCCATTGCGCCGTTTTTAAAGCGCTATTCACGCGCAACGACTTGCTTTAGCGCACCGCTTGCGCCATGTCATGCACATGAGTGATTTTAATACCTTTGCCAAAGAGGCGACAGAAGCAATGCGCGCGGTGTTCGACCAAACGCCGCTGCAAAAGAATGAACATCTTTCAGCGCTTTATGATGCCGATGTTTGGCTTAAACGTGAAGATCTGTCACCCGTGCGCTCTTACAAACTACGCGGTGCCTTTAACGCAATGCGAAAATTGCCCGAACAAAAGAGTTTCGTCTGTGCGAGTGCGGGCAACCATGCCCAAGGCGTTGCCTACATGTGCCGCCATTTTGGGGTGAAGGGGCGTATCTTTATGCCCGTCACTACGCCTCAGCAGAAAATCCAAAAAACCAAAATGTTTGGAGGAGAACAGGTCCAAATTGAGCTCATCGGCGATTATTTTGACGATTGTTTAAAAGCAGCTCAGGCCTATTGTAACGCTCACTCAGCACATTTTCTCTCTCCCTTTGACGACGAAGACGTCATTGAGGGTCAGGCATCGGTTGCAGTGGAAATCGAACAACAGCTCGGACGTTCCCCTGATCACATCATTCTACCAGTGGGCGGTGGTGGTCTGTCCTCAGGTATGATCAGCTATTTTGAAAACGAAACACACTTTACATTGGTGGAGCCGCTGGGCGGTGCCTGCCTGTGGTCGGCTTTAATTGCAGGCAAACCCGTAAAGTTGGATCATGTAGACACCTTTGCCGATGGTGCCGCGGTTGGTCAGATCGGACATCGCACATGGGAAAGGCTAAAAAACATCGGCCTAGCCAATGTACTGCGCATCCCAGAGGATCGGATTTGCTTGACCATGCTTGATATGTTGAACGTGGAAGGTATTGTACTTGAACCCGCTGGCGCGCTGGCGATTGATGCGCTCAAAGACTTGGGCCGTTCTATTTCAGGACGACAGGTTGTCTGTGTCTCGTCTGGTGGAAACTTTGATTTTGAGCGCCTCCCAGAAGTTAAAGAGCGGGGTCAAAGATTTTCGGGGGTCAAAAAATATCTCGTGCTTCGCATGCCCCAGCGGCCTGGCGCCTTAAAAGAATTTCTAAATTTGCTGGGACCAGAGGATGATATTACCCGCTTTGAATACCTTAAGAAGTCTGCCCGTAACTTTGGCTCTATTCTGATCGGCATTGAAACCAAATCGGCCGTGATGTTTGAAGATTTCTTCAAACGGCTGAACGATGCTGGCTTCACATATACTGATATCACAAACGACGATATTATGGCACAGTTTGTGGTGTGAGTTCATCTATCTTTGATGACAGTTTTTCATAAAACTCCTTAGTGCTAGCTTCAAAATGACTACGGAGCGCGGAAATCATGTCCTGAGGCACATGACTCTCCCAATGCGAAAGATACTGTTCGCATAACTCTGCAAGTCCACGAAATCCAACGTTTAAACTGCTGCCTTTCATAAAATGAATTTGCGCCTTTAGTGTTGCCTGATCTTCAAGCGATAGTTGCTCAAGCGTGCTCTTGGATTCTTCCAGAAAAATATCAAATATTTCAGAAAACACTTCTGCTCCCACTTCCTCTCGTAGCTCCAGTGTTCTTTGCCATTCAATCATAATATTTTCCTGTGTTTTTCATCCGATTAACGTGAAAAATTGAAGAAACCATTTAAAGCGTCTCACCTTCTATCGAAGACGACTTACGCACTCTAACTTTTGGATGTGTCGAATCTTCAAACTGTCAAGCTGACAGTCACTTTCGCTGATCATGCTTTAACGCAGAGAGGCACCTGACTTTTTTTGTCGTGTTATTCTTATCGTAAGGTGTTTTCCCTTACATACTGACATGCATTCAAGGGAAAACACCGTGACTGTTCCTACGTCAAACCAGCCAGATACATATCCGCTTGTGACACATGTCATAAAAACAATTCTTATTGTTGATGATAGCAAAGCGCAGCGTCGTATTGTCAGCGCGATGATCGACAAATGGGGGCACACGGTCCTCGAAGCTGCCTCCGCCGAAGAGGCGATGGAAATCAGCGCCACCAATTACCCTGACCTTGTATTGAGTGATTGGATGATGCCAGGCATGTCAGGCTTGGAATTTTGCTCTGCATTTCGAGCCCTCGATCCGTCCAAGTATAGCTATTTTATTTTGCTCACTTCCAAAACACTAAAATCAGAAATTGCAGAAGGCTTACAAAACGGTGCAGATGATTTTTTGTCCAAGCCAGTCAACGCCGCCGAGTTACGCGCGCGCATTGCCGCAGCAGACCGCATTCTTCAGATGCAACGGGAATTACAACAAAAAAACAATTTGATTTCGACGGCTCTTGATGAAATTCAAAAACTTTACTCAGCCGTTGATCGGGATTTGAAAGAGGCGCGAAAACTTCAACAATCCCTGTTGAGAGAGCGCTCAAAACGATTCGGCCCGTTTGATTTATCTCTCATTCTTGAAACGGCAGGGCATGTGGGAGGCGACCTTGTTGGTTTTTTTCAAGCAGGCCAACATCATCTCGGGATTTTTGGCGTAGACGTGTCTGGGCATGGCATAAACTCTGCCCTTATGACCGCGCGTATTGCAGGTTATTTGTCTACAAATGACGCAGAGCAAAACATCGCTCTAGAACAAGATCAGATGGGACAGGTCAGACCAATTTCACCAGCACGGGCTGTTGCACGGTTGAACAAAATAATCCTTAATGAAATGGACACCGAACTCTATCTCACATTGCTTTTGGGCAATATTGATCTTCGCAACGGACGCTTGCAATTTTCGCAGGCAGGTCATCCCCATCCCATCATCCTGCATGCAAACGGCAAAATTGCACCCCAAGGCAACGGCGGTCTGCCCGTGGGTTTATTTACAGATGCTGCATATGAAGACTGCGAAACAACACTTGCGCCAGGAGATCGGCTATTTATTCTCTCTGATGGTGTTTTTGAATGTATGTCTCATGAGAAAGAGGTGTTGGGAGAGCAGCGCGTCCACTCCATCCTCAAGAGCCACAAAACCCTCCAAGTATTGCCACTCTTGGATGCGCTTGTAACAGACTTGCATAGCTTCTCTAAATCCGAGGATTTTGACGACGATGTCTCTGGTATTTTACTGCATTATCATGCCTGACAAGGTCAATCTCTCAGAGATTTTATAAACGCCTGATCGCCGTAATTCTCAACGATTTGCATGGCTAGTTGGCGCGGCACCCAATGATCGCTGTGGCCTGCCTCTGTGGGGTCACATAGCCGTCTTACAGGCATGGCGAGATAGACGGCACAGATTTTCTCCGCCCAAAGGTCATATTCGGGCATATAGACAAATCGCCGGAACGCGCCAAGCCGTCGCGGTTGCGCGATACGCCAACCCGTTTCTTCCAGAACTTCGCGGTGAAGGGCAGTAATGGGATGCTCGCCGGGGTCAATACCACCACCAGGCAATTGGAATTCAGGATTTGGCTCTTGCTGGAATGTTAAAAGAACATCATTGCCCCGCGGTAGTATGGCATAAACGCCAGGTCTCTTCTTATAACTGACCCCCGCTCGCACTGCTTCGCCATATCGTTTGATCATAGCTGCTTCCCGCTTCGCCTGTCTTGCCCTGTTAAATGAGACAGGGTATGGCACGAAGAAACGCGCGACGAAAGGCAAAAGATGCAGGATCATTCTCCAGATTGGGACGATAGAGTTCTTCCCTTTGAGCTGAAAGCGGCAGATATTCGCGGTCGTGTTGCCCGTCTTGACGGGGTCTTAAGCGGCGTGCTTGCACAGCACGACTACCCCCCAGTTGTGGAAGCGCTGATCGCGGAAATGACATTGCTCACGGCCTTGATTGGTCAAACCATCAAATTACGCTGGAAACTCTCCTTACAAGTTCAGTCCAACGGACCTGTTCGCATGATTGCCACCGACTATTACGGCCCAGACCAAGACGGGCATCCTGCCCGCATCCGCGCCTATGCAGGTTTTGACAAAGATCGCCTCACCAGCGGTGCCCCCATAGATCAGCTTGGCAAAGGATATTTTGCCGTCTTGATCGATCAAGGCGAAGGCATGCAGCCCTATCAAGGCATTACACCCTTGTCCCAAAAATCGCTTGCCGAGAGTGCAGAGGCCTATTTCGCCCAATCCGAACAGCTGCCAACAGCCTTTTCCCTCAGTTTTGGAAAAGTCACTGAACCAGGTCAAAAAGAGCATTGGCGCGGTGGAGGGATCATGATCCAGCACATGCCCAAAGCCAGTCCATTTGTCGCGCAAGACGAGGCAACGGGTGAGGATGGTTTGCTGAGCGCAACTGATCTTGTCAGTGGCGAAAACGAAGAAAACTGGTCACGGGTCAACCATCATCTCAACACGGTCGAAGAGCTTGAGTTGATCGGTCCCACGGTCACACCGACAACGCTCTTGACGCGCCTCTTTCACGAAGAAACCCCCGTGATTTTTGACACTCAAAAGGTTGAGTTTGGCTGCACCTGTTCAGAAGAGCGCGTCCGTCAATCGCTTTCGATCTATTCGGCAAAAGATATCGAAAAAATGACAACCGATGACGGGCGTGTCACCGCTGATTGTCAATTTTGTGGGGCGCATTACACGCTTGACCCCAAAACGGTTGGATTTGATGCCATATCAGACAGCTGAATATCTTGCCCAAATTGAGACAGCACTAGGGCTTGAACTGACGGGGTCCTCGGACTTTGACCTCAACAAGGGACGTCCCAACCCATCAAAATCAGCACTGCGCGAGGCTGGCGTGCTTATTGCGCTCACGGATATCAATAATGAGTGTCATGTTCTTCTCACCAAGAGATCGGCCGCGCTTAAGCACCATCCAGGCCAAGTTGCCTTTGCAGGCGGAAAGGTAGAGCCCGGCGATGGCACTCCAACCGCAACTGCCCTACGAGAAGCAGAGGAAGAAATTGCGCTGCCTCAAAAGGCGGTCAAGGTTCTGGGGCAGCTCAGTCCCCATGTCACCATCACCAATTTTCGCGTCACCCCAGTGCTCGGGCAGGTTACAGCGCAGGTAGACCTAAGGCCAGAGACGGGGGAAGTTGACGAAATTTTCAGCGTTCCGCTTTCATTTTTATTGGCTGTTGAGAACTACCAGATTTGCAAACGGCGGTATTTGGGCGTGGATCGCTTTTATTACACGATTCCCTACGGCCCCTATTACATTTGGGGGGCAACAGCGCGGATGCTGCGCGGCTTTGCCGAGAGAATGGCACAATGCAACTGACAGGCGCATGGCTAAATAACGCAAATTTGCGTCGCGTATTGAGCGTGTTATCCGCAAATGGGGCCGAGGCCTATATGGTTGGCGGCTGCGTGCGAAATAGCCTCTTGGGGCGCGACATCAGTGACATCGATATTGCCACCAGACTGAAACCTCAGGAAACGCTGGACTATGCGCGCAAAGCAGGGATCAAGGCCATTCCGACGGGTGCCGATTATGGGACCATCACCCTCGCTGAAAACGATGACACCTTTGAAGTCACCACCTTTCGCAAGGACATCGACACCAATGGAAGACAGGCCACGGTCGTCTTCTCAGATCGTCTAGAGGAGGATGCAAAACGCAGAGATTTCACAATCAATGCTCTTTATGCGGACCTTGAAGGCAAGGTGATTGACCCTTTGGGCGGGTTGGAAGATCTCAAAAAGAGGCGCTTGCGTTTTATCGAAGATCCCGCGCAACGGATAAGAGAGGATTACTTGCGCATTCTGCGTTATTTCCGCTTTTACGCTTGGTATGCAAATCCAGACAATGGATTTGATGCGAAGGCGCTGGATGCGATTGCCCAGAATGTGGAGGGCTTAGAGCTGCTCTCGCGCGAACGCATTGGCGCGGAGATGCTAAAACTCCTCTCTGCCCCTGACCCAGCGCCCGCCCTCGCAACGATGCAACAAATAGGGGTGCTTCCCGCTTTTTTACCCGGGTCAGACACGCGAGCACTCCCCCTTATTCTGCATTTTGAACACATAACGGGCATAAGCCTAAATGCCTTGACCCGCCTAGCCTCTCTCGGTGGCAGCAAGGTTTCAGAGCGCCTGCGCCTTAGCAAAAAGCAGAGCCATGCACTGGCCCTCATGCGGGAGCATATGGGAAGTACTATGGGCATAGGGGAGCTTTCCTATCGGTTTGGTGCCTTACTTGCAGAAAGTATCCTCTTGCTCAGAGCTGCCCAGTTTGAAACGCAGCCACACTCCGTTGAACTTGAGGCCATTACACGGGGGGCAGAGGCGCATTTTCCGATCAAAGCCCAAGATCTTGACCCCGCACTCAAAGGTGCTGCGCTGGGGACAACGCTCAAGCGCCTAGAACAGCGCTGGATTGATAGCGGCTTTCGTCTGAGCAAGCTTGACCTTTTAAATTGAGCTATGGTCCAAATTGATATTTTGACAGTTGATTATCTCTTTGCCTTGATCGGCATCACCCTTTTTGCGGCGATTACACCTGGGCCTAATAATGCGCTGGTCGCAACCTCTGGTCTCAGCTTTGGCTATAAGCGCACTGTGCCACATATTTTGGGGATTGCGTTTGGCTTTGGGGTGATGATTTTTGTGGTGAGTTTTGCCCTTGGTCAGTTGATTGCGCAAAGCGCTCTTATACAAGAGATCTTGCGCTGGATTGGGGCGGCCGTACTGATCTATGTGGCGTTTAAAATAGCGCGTCAGGGTAGTTTGGGCACGACCGAGGCACAGCTGCGCCCCTTTCATGCCTATGAAGCGGCGCTTTTTCAATGGGTCAACCCCAAAGCATGGTCTATGGCCTTGGCGATTTCATCACAATTCACCCTTGCACAGGCTCCAATACGCAGCGCGACGATTGTGGCGCTTGTCTCAGTTGCGATTGGCCTTCTCTCCGCCTCTCTCTGGACAGTTTTTGGCACACAACTGCGTCGGTTCTTGTCTACAGATGAACGGCTTCGCTGGTTTTATCGCTCTATGGGATTGACGCTTGTGGGTTTTGTCTTTGTGCTCCTGCTTCGCTCATAAAAGACACCTCGGCGCAATTTCATATCGGTTTGAAATAGAGCAGACGGAAGAATTTCCAAAGACCTTTGGATAATAACAAAAAAACCCCGCCCGATGGCACCACCGGCCCGCGCCTGCCTGCCCCCTCGGCAGGCGCAGGCCTCTTTTCTAAATGGGAGCAGCGGTATGCAGAAGCTTTTCCATTTACTTTTTCAAAATCCTTGCTATCCTGAACGGCTTTTTTGAGTTGATCGGTCCAAGGACATTGTGATGTTTAGATTTTTCGAAAACTTAGTCGATCCCTTTGCCCCCTATGACGATAGCGGCAATCCGTCGACAAAGATCATTCCCTTTCTAAAAGACTATTGTCGTCCCTTTTATGGCGTCTTTCTCCTCACAGGTTTGTTTTCTCTGATTAACGCAGGAACCGAACTGGCCCTTATCTACATGACGGGTTGGGTTGTGGACATTATGCAAGGCGATCCAAAGAGCGTGATTGCCGAGAATATGGGCGTTCTTATCGCAGTTTCTATCTTCTTGGTCTTTCTCAAACCCATCGTCCACGGCATTCATGTGGGCCTCATCAACAATACCATCATGCCCAATCTTGGCACCCTGATCCGATGGCGCGCGCATCGTCATGTTTTAAAGCAATCTGTAGGTTGGTTTGAAAATGATTTTGCAGGCCGCATTGCAAATCGGGTTATGCAAGCCCCTCCTGCGGTGAATGAGGTTGTCTTTCACATCTTTGATGCGGTGAGCTATGCACTGGCCTATGTCTTGGGCGCGATGATCCTGCTGTGGTATGCGGATCCTCAACTGACAATGCCGCTGGCCCTTTGGTTTGTGGGCTATGTGATTTTACTCAGCCGCGTGATCAAATATGTCTCGCCTGCTTCTGAACGCTCGTCAGACGCGCGATCCAAGCTCAACGGGCGCATTGTGGATGGCTATACCAATATCCAATCGGTGAAGCTCTTTGCCGATGAAGCCGATGAATTGGACTATGCAAAAGAGGCGATCACCTTTACCCGCGAGACGGTGAAAAAGGAAATGCGCATCTATACGAGCATGGATATTATTCTCTTTGTGTTAAACGGCTGTTTGGTTGTCGGCGTGATTGGCTGGTCGATCTATTTATGGTCAGAGGGGCGCGCCAGTGTCGGTATCGTTGCCGCGGCCTCAGCTCTTGTCTTGCGGCTCAGCTCAATGACGGGCTGGATCATGTGGGCGGTGACAGGTTTTTTTCGTGAAATCGGCGTTGTTTCCGAAGGCATGCGCACCATTGCCCAACCCATTGACCTTGTGGACCAACAAGGTGCGAAGGCGCTTAAGGTGAGCGCCTCTCAAATCACTTTCACCGAGGTGAGCCATCATTACGGAAAGATCAGCGGGGGACTTGATAAGCTGTCCCTCACCATAAACCCTGGCGAAAAAATCGGTCTAATCGGGCGATCGGGCGCAGGCAAGTCGACGCTGGTTAAGCTTTTGCTGCGGTTTTATGAGTTGGAACGGGGCACGATCGAAATAGACGGGCAAGACATTTCTGGTGTCACTCAGGCGAGCTTACGCAAAGCAATTGGCATGGTGCAACAAGACAGCAGCCTCTTGCACCGCTCTATCCGAGACAACATACGCTATGGGCGCAAAGACGCCTCCGAGGAAGACATCATCAAGGCCGCTCAGCAAGCGGAGGCGCATGAGTTTGTTCTGGGCCTTTCCGATCCGAGCGGGAACAGCGGCTATGATGCGGAAGTGGGGGAACGTGGCGTTAAATTATCAGGCGGTCAACGCCAACGGATTGCGCTGGCCCGCGTTATTCTCAAAAATGCCCCGATCCTTCTCTTGGACGAGGCAACAAGTGCTCTAGATAGTGAAAGTGAAGCGGCCATTCAAAAAACGCTCTATGGTATGATGAAAGGGAAAACCGTCATTGCAATCGCCCATCGCCTGTCCACCATTGCCCATATGGACCGTATCCTTGTCATGGATCAGGGGCGCATTGTCGAGCAAGGCACGCACAGTGAATTACTGGCTCAAGGCGGTCTTTATGCCGGATTTTGGGCGCGACAATCAGGCGGCTTTATAGATGCACTTTAGCCTCTTACGCCCTCAGAGTTGGATTGACAGCCTTGCCCCCGCCAAAGGGGCGCCCCCCCAAAGGCTTTACCCTTTTGTGCACTGGTGCCTCAGGGGGAGTTATTTTGCCATCGCCGTAGCGGCCTTGGCCACGATCCTTGCAGGATTTATGGAAATGCTCACCGCGAGCATTCTGGGCCTTTTGATTGATGTGGTGATCGAGGCAGGGCCAACCCGTGTTTTTCAAGAAGAGGCTTGGTTTTTAATCGGTGCAGCTCTTTTTATCCTCTTTGCTAGGCCTCTGGCTTTCATGTTTTCAGCCTATATGCAAACGGTCGTGATCGCGCCGAATTTGCGCAAATTGGTGATGACGCGCCTACACCGCTGGACCCTTGGACACGCCACAACGTTTTTTGACAATGACTTTGCGGGTCGCATTGCGCAAAAGGAAGTGACAGCCGCGCGCGCACTCACCGATGTGGTGGTTGAGTTTTTGCACACGGCTCTCTTTGCCGTGGCCTCTATTGTTGCCGCCTTTGTGATCGTCGCAACAATCGATATACGCATCGCGCTTGCCCTTGCCCTCTGGGTTTCGGGCTTTTTTGTCCTCATGCGGTATTTTTTGCCCCGCGTCCGCGTAAAATCTGCCGCACGCGCAGAGGCGCAGGCGATCACCACAGGACAAATTGTTGATACGGTGAGCAATATCAACACAGTCAAGCTCTTTGCGAACTCATATTACGAGGACAATGCCGCCTTGGGGGCCTTTGATCAATTGCGCTCCACATCACTGGCCTATGGATGGACCCTGATCTGGTTCCGCGCAGCACTGTTGACCTATTCAGGTGTGATCTTCGTGATCGTCATCAGCGGCACGGTTTGGCTTTGGTCCCAAGGAGAGGCCACGCCCGGCGCTGTGGTCGCGGCGGGCTCAGTGGCCATGCGGCTGATGATGATGGCAGGCTGGGTCAGCTTTTCCTTGATGACCATATACACAAATTTGGGCGAAGTCGAAGACGGCATGCGCACCCTCTCGCCGCCCCATAGATTGACGGATCACCCGAACGCCTCTGAGCTCAGCGTGACAGAGGCAAAAGTAG